>DASWUT010000936.1:0-2990 GCA_036401455.1 Gemmatirosa sp.
GCAGCGCCCGTTCGACGCGCGCGAGCCCCTCGGCGATCTGCGCCCGGTCCCAGAGCGCGCGGTCCTGCTCCTCCAGCAGGACCACCTCGCCGTCCGGCGCGGCGCGCGCGCGGCGCCGCGCGTCGTGCAGCAGCATGAGCGCGAGCAGCCCCTCGGCATCGGCCTCGCCCGGCAGCAGCTCGACGACCAGCCGCGCGAGCCGGATCGCCTCGGCGGACAGATCGGCGCGCACGACGGCGTCGCCGGCGGTCGCGGCGTAGCCCTCGTTGAAGATCAGGTAGAGGACGGCGAGCACCGCGTCGAGCCGCGCGGGGAGCTCCGCGGGCGCGGGGACCTCGTAGGGGATGCGCGCGGCGCGGATCTTGGCCTTCGCGCGGACGACGCGCTGCGCCATCGTCGGGGCGGGAACGAGGAAGGCGCGCGCGATCTCCTCCGTGGTGAGGCCGCCGACGGCGCGGAGCGTGAGCGCGACCCGGGCCTCGGTGCCTAACGCGGGATGGCAGCAGGTGAAGACGAGGCGCAGGCGGTCGTCGGCGATCGCGTCGTCGCCCGGCGGCTCCGGCTTCGCGCCCGCGTCGTCGAGGGCGCGCGCGATCTCGCCGGCGCGCGCCTCGAAGGCGCGGGCGCGGCGCAGGCGGTCGAGCGCGCGGAAGCGCCCCGCGCTCACGAGCCACGCGCGCGGGTTCGCGGGCACGCCCTCGCGCGGCCACCGCTCGAGCGCCGCCGCGAACGCGTCGTGCAGCGCCTCCTCGGCGAGGTCGAAATCGCCGAGGAGGCGGATGAGCGTGGCGAGCACGCGCCGCGACTCGTCGCGGTAGACGCGGTCGACGGCCGCGTGCACGCCGTCGGTCACGTCGGCGTCCGCCCCATGGCGGCGACGGGCCGCACCTCGATCGCGCCCATGCGCGCGCCGGGGATGCGCGCGGCCAGCTGGATGGCCTCGTTCAGATCGCGCGCCTCGACGAGGAGGTAACCCGAGAGCTGCTCCTTGGTCTCCGCATAGGGGCCGTCGACGGTCGAGAGCGCGCCGCCACGCACGCGCACCGTGGTCGCGGTGTGGCTCCGCTCGAGCCGCGCGCCGCCGGTCATGTGGCCGCTCTCCATCAGCTCGCTGCCGAGCGCCATGTACTCGCCCATCGTGGCGTCGAACTCGTCCTTGGGCATGCGGGCCCACTCGGTGTCGTTGTCGTAGATCAGGCAGATGTACTTCATGGGGGCTCCTGGGGTGGGGGGAGGAGATCGTACCGCCCGGGCGCCGGGCGGTACACCCCATAGTCGAACGGGCGCGGCCGCGATCGACATCCGCCTACGCCGCTCCGATTCTTCCCGCCCCGAGGACCCGCGGCTAGCATAGGAGGGCTTGGCGGGCGCCCACACGGCGTCCGCCGAACGCTGTTCGCCTCACCGCCTCTCGGCCGCACGCATGACCACCGCGAACGTCGTCTTTCTCATCATTCTCGTCCTCGCCGCGGGCTTCTTCGCCTACAGTGCGCAGCGACTCTACGCATTCGCCACCGGCGTAGGCAAACCCGAGGACCGCACCAACGACCCCGGGCGCCGCTTCTGGAACTTCCTGACCATCGGCCTCGCGCAGACCAAGATCCTGCGCGATCCGGTGGCCGGCGCGATGCACGCGCTCGTGTTCTGGGGCTTTTGCGTGATCACGGCCGGCACGGCCGAGATGATGGTGCAGGGCGTGTGGGGTGGCTTCGGGTACGCGAAGTTCCTTCCGGGGCCGATCTATGGGGCGTTCGCGCTGTCGCAGGAGCTGTTCGCGCTGCTGGTGTGGGGGGCGGTGAGCTGGCTCATCTACCGCCGGCTCATCATCAAGCCGCGACGGCTGCAGGGCGACGGCGTCGAGACGCGCGAGGCGGTGATCATCCTGTCGGTGATCGCGGTGCTCATGTTCACGCTGCTCCTGACCAACGCGATGGAGGCGGTGATCGAGCCCGCGATGGTCTCGGGCACGGCCGGCTACGGCCGCGTCGTCGGCCACCTGTTAGGCCTCGGGCTCGGCCGCGTCGTCCCGCCCGAGACCGCGCTCGCCGTGCGCAACGTGAGCTGGTGGACGCACGCGATCCTCGTGCTCGGCTTCCTCAACTACCTGCCGTTCTCGAAGCATCTGCACGTGCTGGTGTCGCTGCCCAACACGTACCTGAGCAACACCGAGGGGCCGGGCGCGAAGGGCGCGATGCGGCCGATGGACCTCGAGGACGAGACGGCCGAGTCGTTCGGGGCGAACGACGTCGAGCAGCTGACGTGGAAGAACCTGCTCGACGGCTACTCGTGCACGCAGTGCGGGCGCTGCACCGCCGCGTGCCCGGCCAACCTCACCGGCAAGCTGCTGAGCCCGCGCAAGATCGTCGTCAACGTTCGCCAGCGGCTGATGGAGAAGGCGCCGCTCGTCGTGCACGACTTCGACGAGCTACGGCACCACCGGCTCGACGGCGGCGAGGGCGCGGACGGGCTCGCCGCCGTGGGCGGCGCCCAGACCGCGGCCGACATCCTCGGCAACACGCTCCTCGACAATTACATCACGGAAGAAGAGCTCTGGGCGTGCACGAGCTGCCGCGCGTGCGTGCAGGAGTGCCCCGTCAGCATCGATCAGCTCGACGTGATCAACGAGATGCGGCGCTACCTGGTGCTCTCGGAGTCGCGCTTTCCCGAGCAGCTGCAGCCCGCGTTCACGTCGATGGAGCGCAACGGAAGCCCGTGGGCGTTCTCGCCGTCGGTGCGCGAGGAGTGGGCCGAGGGGATGGAGATCCCGACGATGGCCGAGGCGTTCGAGCAGGGGAAGCGCCCCGAGCTGCTCTTCTGGGTCGGGTGCATGGGCTCGTTCGACGACCGCGCGAAGAAGATCACCGTCGCGTTCGCGCGCGTGCTCAAGGCGGCGAACGTGGACTTCGCCATCCTGGGCCAGGAGGAGACCTGCCACGGCGACCCCGCGCGCCGCATGGGCAACGAGTACCTGTACCAGACACTCGCCAAGG
>DASWUT010000937.1:0-6393 GCA_036401455.1 Gemmatirosa sp.
TCGGCCGTGCCGCTCGACGAGATCGTCGTCTCCGCCTCCCCGGTCGCGCGCCCCGCGACCGAGGCGTTCCAGTCAGTAACGTCCAAGAACCAGACCGCGCTCCTCGACAGCCCGGGCGCGAGCCTCGCCGAGAAGCTCTCCGACATCCCCGGCGTCACCGCGCGCCAGAACGGATCGGCGCCGTCCCGCCCGATCCTCCGCGGGCTCGGCGACAACGAGGTGCTCGTGCTTGAGAACGGCCTGCGCACGGGCGACATCGCGACGTACGACCCCGCCCACGCGACCCCGATCGAGGCGATCGCCGTCACGCAGGTCGACGTCGTGCGCGGACCGGCGACGATCCTCTACGGGCCCAACACGATCGGCGGCGTCGTGAACGTGATCACGACCATGATCCCGACCGTCGCCGACCACCCCCTCTCGGGCACCGTCGCGCTCGAAGGCAACACGGTCAACGCGCAGTCGGCCGGCTACGTGAGCACGGTGCTCAGCGGCGAACACCAGGCGTTCCGGGTGTCCGCGGCCGGCGTGCACGCGCAGGACACGCACATCCCGTCCGGCACGTACGTCGACCCGGCGAGCGGGGTCCCGTTCACGCTCGATCGGCAGCCGCAGACGTTCGACCGGAGCGGCGAACTCGGGGCGGGATACGCATACCAGGGCACCTTCGGCATGGTCGGCCTGGGCGTGAAGCACTACGACATGAACTACGGGATCCCGGGCGTGCCGCCCAACCCGGACTTCGACGTCGCACCGCCGACGACGTCGCGCATCGCGCAGCAGCGCAACACGCTCGAGTTCCGCAGCCTGATCGCTGGCGGAGGCGGTTTCGCGCAGCAGTGGCGCGTGAGCGCGAGCTACAACGACTACACCCACTCCGAGTTCCCGACCGCGCAGGACTCGACCGGCGTGTCGTCGCCGCAGGCCAACCACTTCCACAAGCGCGAGCTGAACGCCGTCGTCCAGATGCAGCAGCGCACGGTCGGCCGGCTCGACGGAACGTTAGGCTTGTGGGCGGACGTCCAGGACCTCACGATCGCCGGAGACCAGCCGTTAGGCCCCAACTCGCGCACGACCGGGCTCGCCGCCTACGCCGTCGAGGAGTACCACGCCGCGCCCGGCACGCGGCTGCAGGCCGGGGTGCGCTACGATGCCAACGGCATCCAGACCCGCCCGTACGCCGCGTCCACCGATTCGGTGTTCCAGACGCTGCGCGCCTCGCGCCGCGCCAACGCGGTGACCGCGTCGGTCGGCGCCGTTCAGCAGATCGCCCGCGGCCTGTCAGGCGCGTTCAGCGTCGCCCGCTCGTTCCGCGCGCCCACCGTGCAGGAGCTCTTCGCCAACGGACTCGACGCGGCGAGCGGGACGTACTCGGTCGGCACCGCGGGCCTCGGACCCGAGACGGGGCTCGGCGCGGACGCGTCGATCCGCGGCACCTTCGCGCGCGCGACCTTCGCCGTCTCGCCGTTCGTCAACACCATCCATCACTACATCTACGGCTTTCTCCGCGGCGACACGATCCAGGACTTCCCCGTTCGCCAGTTCGCCGCGACCAACGCACGCCTCGAAGGGGGCGAGGCCAGCGTGAGCGTGCAGCCGGCCGACCGCTTCGCCCTGAGCGCGAGCGGCGACTACGTGCGCGCGGAAGACACCGACCGGCACGCGCCGCTTCCGTTCATCCCGCCGCTGCGTGGCCTGCTGCGCGCCACGTACGAGGACGGCACCTACCGCGGCGCGGTCGAATGGCGCGTCGCTGCCCGCCAGACGCGGCTCGGCGACGGCGACACGCCCACGGCCGGCTACGGCATCGTGAACCTCGGCGCAGACGTGCGCCTCGTGCAGCACGGCGCGCGGCAGGGCGTCGTGCACCAGATCGGGCTGCACGTCGACAACGTCTTCGACCGCACCTACCGCGACAACCTGTCGGTGATCAAGGACTTCCTCCCGCAACCGGGGCGCGGCGTCCGGCTCACGTACACGCTGGGGTACTGACACGCCGGGGTACTGACGCGGCCCCGCGACGTCCGGCGGCCGGAGCCCGCGCCCTCGCGCGATGGCTCCGGCCGCTGTTGTCGTCCATCGTGGCTTCCATCGAGCGCCCGGACCGCCCATATTCGTCAGACCATCTGCTGACCACCGGTCCATGCTTCGTCTCCTCGCCGTCGCGCTCGCCACCGCCGGCGCGACCCTCGGCGCTCAGGCGCCTTCCCGCACGACGGCCGCCGATACCGCGTCCGCCGTCCGGCTCGATTCGCTGCTCGACCTCGACGCCATCGTCCAGCGCGCTCAGGCCGTCAGCCCCGCCGTGACGCAGGGCACCCAGGGCGTCCGCACCGCCGAGTCCGCACGGCGCGTCGCCCGCGGCGCCTACCTCCCGACGCTCACGGCGAGCACGTCGGCCCTGCAGTCCAACGTCTACGCCACCCCCAGCGCGATCGCTGCCGGGCTGCCCAACAACTACGCCGCCGGCGTCGCCCTCTCGATGGACGTCTTCAGCGGCGGCCGGCTCGGCGCCGAGCGTGCGCGGGCAGAAGCCGACGTCGGCGCCGCACGCGCGACCGACGTCTCGCAACGCTTCGGCACCACACTCGCCGCCGAGCGCGCCTTCTTTGAGGCCCTCCGCGGCAGCGACCTCGTCGAGGTCGCGCGCGCCCGCGTCGCGCAGGGCGAGCTCGGACTGCGCTACGCCCGCGACCGGGTACGCGCGGGCACCGCGACGCGCTCCGACGCGCTGCGCGCCGAGTTGGAGCTGACCGCGGGGAGGCAGCAGCTCGTCGCTGCGCAGGACACGCTCCAGACCGCCGCCTACGCCCTCGGCCGCCTCGTCGGCGCCGACGGGCCCATCGGCGCCCGGCGCCCCGCGTCGCTCGACCCGCGGCCGCTCGCACTCGGCGACAGTGCGGTCGTCCGCCTCGCCGTCGACGCCTCGCCCAACGTGACCGCCGCCGCCGCCACCGAGCGCGCCGCCACGGCCGAGACGCGTGTCGCACACGCGCAGTACCTGCCCGACGTGCGCCTCACCGGCGGCTACAACGTCGCCAACCAGTCCGTGGTCGTCGGTGCGGTGCGGCCAGGATGGGTGCTCGGCGTCGGCGCGACGCTGCCGCTCTTCAACGGCTACCAGCGCGAGGACGCCGTCACGCGCGCCGAGGCCGGCGTGGAGGTGGCGCGCGTCACGGCGCGCGACGCCCGGCGCGAGGCGCGCGCCGAGGCGGCGCGGTTGCTGAGCGCGCTCGGCTTCGCCACGCAGAACATCGGCCTCGCGACGACCGCCGTGCAGAGCGCAGAGGAGGACCTGCGCGTGCAGACCGAGCGCTACCGCGCGGGGATCTCGACCACGCTCGACCAGCTCACCTCCGAGCTGACCCTCACGCAGGCCCGGCTCGGGCTCGTCGCGGCGCGGTACACCTACCAGGTGACGCGCGCGCAGCTCGAAGCGCTCGTCGGGCGCACGCTGTGACCGCGCACGTCGCAATCGCCGTACAGGCCTAACAGGTAGCCGTCGAACACCATGTGGCTCGTCCTTCTGGCGCTGCGGCGCCCGTACACGTTCGTCTGCGCGTCGCTGCTGCTGCTCGTCTTCGGCATCGTCGCGATCCTGCGGATGCCGATCGACATCTTCCCGGCGATCAACATCCCCGTGGTGTCGGCCATCTGGCAGTACAACGGGCTGTCGCCGCAAGAGATGGAGCAGCGCGTCGTCACGCTCGCCGAGCGCGTCTACTCCAGCTACGTCAACGACATCGAGCACATCGAGTCGCAGACGCTGAGCGGCGTCAGCATCATCAAGGTCTACTTCCAGCCTGACGCCGACGTACCGGCCGGGATGGCGCAGCTCACGGCCGCGTCGCAGGGCGCCATCCGCCAGATGCCGCCGGGCATGACGCCGCCGTTCATGATCCGCTTCAACGCCACCGACGTGCCGATCCTGCAGCTCGGCATCGGCAGCGCCAAGCGCAACGAGTCGGAGCTGGGCGACCTCGCGACCAACTTCATCCGCGTCCCGCTCGCCACGGTGCACGGCGTCACCGTACCGCCGGCCTACGGCAGCGTGCCGCGCCTCGTCAACGTCGACGTCGACCCGCAGGCGCTGTTCGCGCAGATGCTCTCCGCGGCCGACGTCAGCAACGCACTCAACGCGCAGAACGTCATCATCCCCGCCGGCACCGCGCGGATGGGCTCGCGCGAGTACTTCGTGCGGCTCAACTCCAGCCCCGACTCCGCCAAGGACCTCGGCGACCTGCCCATCAAGCAGGTGGGGAACGCGACGGTCTACCTGCGCGACGTCGCCCAGGTACGCGTCGGCGGCGGTGTGCAGACCAACATCGTGCGTGAGAACGGCCACCGCGGCACGTACCTCACGATGCTCAAGAACGGCAAGGTCTCGACGTTGAGCATCGTCGATCAGGTCAAGGCGATGCTGCCCCGCATCAAGGCCGGGCTCCCGCCCGACGTGACCATCCAGCTCCTCGGCGACCAGTCGGTCTACGTCCGCGCGACGATCGCCGGCGTGCTGCGCGAGGGCATCATCGCCGCGTGCCTCACGGCGATGATGATCCTGCTCTTCCTCGGGTCGTGGCGCTCGACGATCATCGTCGCCGTCTCGATCCCGCTCTCCGTGCTCGCCTCGATCATCTGCCTCTGGGGCGTCGGCGAGACGCTCAACGTGATGACGCTCGGCGGACTCGCGCTCGCCGTTGGGATCCTCGTCGACGACGCGACGGTGGCGATCGAGAACATCCACCGCAACCTCGAACAGGGCAAGACGCTCCGCCCGGCGATCGTCGACGGCGCGGCCCAGATCGCGATCCCGGCGTTCGTCTCGACGCTGTCGATCTGCATCGTCTTCCTGCCGATCTTCGCGCTCACCGGGCCGGCGGCAGCGCTGTTCCGCCCGCTCGCGCTCGCCGTGATCTTCGCGATGGCGGCGTCGTACTTCCTGTCGCGCACGCTCGTGCCGACGATGGCCGACTACATGCTCCCCGCCGAAATCGCGGAGCACGCGGCCGAGCACACGACGCTGGCGAAGGGTGGGCGGCCGAGCCCGTTCCGCCGCGTCGTGCACCGCTTCGACCGCGCCTTCGAGCGCTTCCGCGGCGGCTACCACGCGATCCTCGCCTGGGCGGTGCTCCACCGCCGGAGCGTGCTCGCCACGGCGGGCGGCTTCGTGGTCGTGTCGCTGCTGCTCGTGCCCGCGATCGGCGAGGACTTCTTCCCGCAGGTCGACGGCGGACAGTTCCAGCTGCACGTCCGCGCGGCGCCCGGCACGCGCATCGAGGAGACCGAGCGCACCTTCGCTCAGATCGAGCAGGCGGTGCGGCGCGTGATCCCGCCGAGCGACCTGCAGCTCGTCCTCGACAACATCGGCCTCACGACGTACGGCGTGAACATCGCCATCGGCGCCAACGCGAGCCTCGGCCCCGCGGACGGCGACATGCTCGTGCAGCTGACGCCCGAGCACCGCGGCTCGACGTGGGACTACGTGCGCACGCTGCGGCGCGAGTTGCCGCGGCAGTTCCCGGGCGTGACGTTTTTCTTCCAGCCCGCGGACATGGTGAACCAGGTGCTCAACCTCGGGCTCCCGGCGCCGATCGACGTACAGGTCGTCGGGCAGAACCGTGCGCAGAACTTCGTGGTCGCCCAGCAACTCTCGCGCGAGATCGCCCGCATCCCCGGCGCGGTCGACGTGCACGTGCAGCAGGTGATGGACGCGCCGGTGCTCAGCTTCGACGTCGACCGTGTGAAGGCCGGCCAGATCGGCGTCACGCAGCGCGACATCGCCAACGACCTCCTCGTCTCGCTCTCGTCCAGCGGGCAGACGGCGCCCAACTTCTGGGTGAACCCGGTCAACGGCGTCCAGTACTCCGTGAACGTGATGACGCCCAACTACAAGATGGAGACGATCGCCGCGCTCGAGGGCACGCCGGTCTCGGTGGGCGGCGCGGCGGGCGCCGCCGGCGCCCAGCCGCAGCTGTTCGGCAATCTCGCGACCGAGCACCGCGCGATCGCGCCGGCGGTGGTCAACCACTACAACGTGCAGCCGGTGTTCGACGTCTTCGTGAGCACCGACCGCCGTGACCTCGGCGGCGTGGCGCGCGAGATCGACGCGGCCGTGGCGCGCGCACAGAAGTCGCTCCCCACGGGCTCGCAGATCATCGTCCGCGGCCAGGTCGAGAGCATGCGCTCGTCGTTCGCCGGGCTCGGCTACGGGATCCTCTTCGCGATCCTGCTCGTCTACATCATCCTCGTCGTCAACTTCCAGAGCTGGCTCGACCCGCTCATCATCGTCGGCGCGCTGCCCGGCGCGCTCGCGGGAATCATCTGGATGCTCTACCTGACGCACACGACGCTGACCGTGCCCGCGCTGATGGGCGCGATCATGTCGATGGGCGT
>DASWUT010000938.1:0-7090 GCA_036401455.1 Gemmatirosa sp.
CACCAAACGTGCTGCCGTGCTCGCCCGGCCGCAGCACGTCCATCGCCTCGGCGTTGGACAGCACCGCACTCACGGGGTAGAAGCCACCCGACAGCGCCTTGCCGACGAGCGTGAGGTCGGCCTCGACCCCGTCGTGCTCCTCGGCCAGCAGCCGCCCCGTGCGGCCGAGCCCCGTCTGGATCTCGTCGAGGACGAGGAGCGCGCGGTGTCGCGTGCAGAGCGCGCGCGCCGTCTGCAGGTAGCCCGCGGGGGGCACGATCACGCCGGCCTCGCCCTGGATCGGTTCGACGAGCACGGCGACCGTGTCCGGGGTGAACGCGGCGGCCAGCGCAGCGGCGTCGCCGTAGGGAACGACGGTGAACCCCGGCGCGAACGGGCCGAAGTTGCGGCGCGAGCCCTCGTCGGTGCTGAAGCCGACGATCGCGAGCGTGCGCCCGTGAAAGTTGCCATCGGCAACGATCACCTGCGCGCGGTCGGGTGCGACGCCCTTGACCTCGTATCCCCACTTGCGCGCGACCTTGAGCGCGCTCTCGACGGCCTCCGCGCCCGAGTTCATCGGCAGCGCGCGGTGCGAGCCGGTGAGCGCGCACAATTCCTCGTAGAACGGCCCGAGCTGGTCGTTGCGGAACGCGCGCGAGGTGAGCGTGAGCCGCGATGCCTGCGCCACCATCGCCTCGAGAATGCGCGGATGGCAGTGCCCCTGGTTGACGGCGGAGTACGCCGACAGGCAATCGAGGTAACGACGGCCGTCGACGTCCCACACCCACACGCCCTCGCCGCGGGTGAGCACGACGTCGAGTGGCTTGTAGTTGCGCGCGCCGTACGCGGCCTCGAGCGCGACGAACTCCGCCGCGTGCCGCGCCGCCGGCGATGCGAGCGGCGCGGGGGTGAAGGGCGCGGCGGGGGCGGGGTGGACGGTGGTGACGGGCACGGGGCGCTCCTGCAGGACGGGGGATGCGTTAGGCACGGCGCAGATCGAGACGCAGCGTGAGGCAGAACGCGGCGCCACCGGAGAGCAGGAACGGCGCGAGGTCGACGCCCGTGACGCGGTAGCCGCGCTCCTCCAGCACGCCGCGCAGGCGATCCGTGGGTTGGGCCATCACGATCGTGCGTCCGAGGTTCACGGCATTCACGCAGAAGGCGGCGGCATCCTCCGCCGTGGCCTCGATCAGCTGGTCGGCCGGGACCGCGTCGCGCAGGCGGGCGAGCGCCGCGGTCGAGAACGCCCGGGGGTAGTAGAGCACCTCGCCGCCGCTCAGGGGACAGAGGCACACGTCGAGATGATAATACCGGTCGGACACTAAATCCAGCCGCGTGACCTCGGCGCCGAAGAAGTCGGCGACCCCGGCCGCGCCGGCCGGCGTCGAGCGCGGCCCGACGCCGGCCCAGAAGCGCCCGCGGGTCGCGTCCCAGACGCAGTCGCCCGCGCCTTCCTGGTACGACCCCTCCGGCAGCGTCGCGACCTCGTCGAGCAGCCCCCGCTCGCAGAGCCGCGCGAACACCTCGGCGAATCGCGGCTCCTCGCCGCGACGTTCGGGGTGGCGAAAACGGGCGAGCAGGGCGCGCCCGTCGAGCACGACGGCCGCATTCGCGGGAAAGACCATGTCCGGCAGACCGGGCGCGCCCGGTGCGGTGACCACGCTCGCCCCCGCGGCCGCGATCGCGCACTGCAGCGCCTGCCACGCGCAGCGCGCCTCGCGCCGGTGCGCGTCGGCGTCGCGCGCCCACGCGCCGGGCGCCATCCACGGGTTGATCGCGTAGGTGACGTCGAAGTGCGCGGGGTCGGTCATGAGCAGCGTCGGCGTGTCGGACATGGGCGGGGCAGGAGGGGGGACGACGCCGGTAGCGGGCACGCTCGCAGACGCGCCGACGACGCAGCAGACTCCGCCATGATGTCGCGCCGTCGAGCCAGCGAACAGCTGGCGAACCGAGCGGAACTGCGCATCTTGTGAACAGATCGCCGAACTCCGTTGGCGAATCGCCACCTCACCTGCTGACGGCTCGTGGACGACACCGACCGACGCCTGCTCGCCCTGCTGCGCGACGACGCGCGCCGGAGTGCGGCGATGCTCGCTCGCACGCTCGGCGTGTCGCGCGCCACCGTGCAGAACCGCATCGCACGGCTGCAGCGCGACGGCGCGATCCTCGGCTTCACGCTCCGCCTGCGCCCAGACGCCGACCCGCGACGCGTGCGCGCGGTGATGATGGTCGCCGTCGAGGGCAAGAGCTCCGCACCGGTCGCGCGCGCGCTCCGCGCCTTCCCCGAGGTCGTCGCCGTCCACACGACCAACGGCCGATGGGACCTCGTCGTCGAGCTGCGCACCGACGGACTCGAAGCCTTCGACCACGCACTCGGCCGCATTCGCCTGATCCAGGGGATCGCCTCGACCGAAACGAGTCTGCTGCTGTCGTCGCAGGTGATGTGAGCGAGCAGAACGCCGCCACCTCCGCGCGGTGCTCGCCGACGACAAGGGGGTCCACCCTTCTCTCGCGACCGGCTTAGCTTCTGCCCCCGCGCCAACACGAGGTCGGCCGCGCGTCCTCCTCGCCCGCTCACGTTGCTGCGTTCCGTCGCCCTTCCGATTCTCGTCGTCCTCACCACTTCCGTCCCCGGCTGCGCCTCCGTGCAGCAGGCGCTCGACACCCACAAGGAGCGCGGCGCTACGATCGGGGCGACGCGCGGCGCGATTGCCGAGGGCCTAATCGGCCGCGCCAACGGATCGACCGCGCGTGGCGCGATCCTCGGGGCCGTGGTCGGCGGAACCGCGGGCGCGGTGATCGGGCACCAGATGGACCAGCGCGCCAAGACGCTGCAGCAGAACATCAAGGGCGCAACGGTAGAACGCGTCGGCGAGGGAATCCTCGTCACGTTCGACAGCGGGCTGCTCCACGCGTTCAACTCCGACGCGGGGCAGCCAGCCGCGCAGAGCAACCTCCGCGAACTCACGCGCAGCTTCGCGAGCTACCGCGACACGCAGATCTACGCGGACGACGCGCTCAAGGCACGCGCACGTCGGCACGCCGCCGCAGCGGCGGCCCTCTGACCGCGCACACGCCCGTGCCCGATCCGACCTCTGACCCGACCGGCGCGCCGCGCGCGCTCCACACGCTGCTGGCCGAGGCCGTCGACTATGCGGGGCTGTTCCCGCCGGCCGGACTGTCGATGGGCGTCGCCGTCCGGCGGTACGCGGCCGATCGACGCAGCGCGGCCCGCTGGATGCTCGGACGGTTCGTCGCGCCGGTCGCGCGCCTCGAAGAGTTCGAGGCGGCAGCGCTCGACCTGCTCCCGGCGGGCGAGACGGATGCGCCGTGGCGACTCAGCGCGGTCACCGGGCCCGGCGCAGACCTCGCGAGCGACCTGGCGCGTGCGGCGGCGTTCAACGCACGGCACGCGCCCGACACGGGCGCCGGACGCGCCGTCGTCGACGCCGTCGAGTGGCGCGCCCCGAGCGTCGAGGCGTTAGGCACCGCCGCGGCGGCGCGCGCGCGTCACCTGCCCGGTGCGCCGCTCTACGCCGAGCTCGCCCCTGGCGTGGACGCCGACGCGTTCGCGCGTGCGGCGGCAGCGCTCGGCGTGCGCCTCAAGCTGCGCACCGGCGGCACCACGCCCGACGCGTTCCCGGCGCCGACGACCGTCCTCGACGTGCTCGCCGCCGGAGTGCGGTACGGGGTGCCCGTCAAGCTCACCGCCGGCCTGCATCACCCGCTCGGCGGCGAGCACCCGCTCACCTACGAGCCGGAGAGCGCGCGCGGGACGATGTTCGGCTTCGTGAACGTGCTGCTCGCGGCCGCGTTCCTGCACGCGGGGCACGCGCCCGGTGTGGTCGCCCCGCTGCTCGACGAGCGCGACGCCGGCGCGTTCGCGTTCACCGACGAGGCGGCGGTGTGGCGCGGACTCGCCGTCGACCTGCCGACGATCGGCGCCGCGCGCGCACGAACCGTGATGGGCTTCGGCTCGTGCGCGTTCGACGAGCCGGTCCGCGACCTCCGGGCGCTCGGCTGGCTCCGCGACTGAGACCGCGCGCTTCCTTCACCGCCTGACCGGCACCACCCGCCCGACGATGCCCGACACGCGCGACCCCGCCCTCGTCTCGTGGGTGGAGAGCGCCCACGACCCGGCGACCGACTTCCCGATCCAGAACCTGCCGTTCGGCGTCTTTCGGCGCGCCGGGAGTGACGACGCACCACGGGTCGGCGTGGCGATCGGCGACGCGGTGCTCGACCTCACCGCATGCCTCGACGAGGAGATGCTCGGCGGGATCGCGGGAACGCCGCTCGAAGCGGCGTGTCGCGCACCGGCGCTCAACCCGCTCATGGCGATGGGGCGGGCAGCGGCGACGGCGGTGCGCCGCGAGGTGAGCCTCGCGCTCCGCGCCGGCGGTACGCCGTCGCGCTACGACCGGGAGCGCGCCGCGCGCGTGCTCGTGTCGCAGAGCGCGGCCGAGCTGTTCGTGCCTGCGGTCGTTGGCGACTACACCGACTTCTATGCGTCGGTGCACCACGCGACCAACGTCGGCCGGCTGTTCCGCCCCGACGAACCGCTGCTGCCCAACTACAAGTGGGTACCGATCGGCTACCACGGCCGCGCGTCGAGCCTGGTCCCGAGCGGGACACCCGTGCGCCGGCCGGTGGGGCAGCGCAAGGCGCCCGGCGACGCCGCGCCGACCGTCGGCCCGACGCGGATGCTCGACTACGAACTCGAGATCGGCGCGTTCGCGGCGGTCGGCAACGCGTTAGGCAGCCCGGTCCCACTCGCCGATGCGCCGTCGCGGCTGTTCGGGCTCTGTCTCGTCAACGACTGGTCCGCGCGCGACGTCCAGGCGTGGGAGTACCAGCCCCTCGGCCCGTTTCTCGGGAAGAGCTTCGCAACGACGGTGTCGCCGTGGGTCGTCACGCTCGACGCGCTCGAGCCGTTCCGGGCGGCGGCGACGAGACGCCCGGCGGGTGACCCCGCACCGCTCGCGTACCTCGACGGCGAAGAGGACCAGGCGCGCGGTGGGTTCGACGTGACCGTCGAGGTCTGGCTGCTGACGACCCGGATGCGCGAGGCCGGCATGGCGCCGGTCCGGCTGTCGCGCGGATCATCGCGCGCGATGTACTGGACCTTCGCCCAGATGCTCGCGCATCACACGATGAACGGCTGCAACCTGCGTCCGGGCGATCTGCTCGCGAGTGGCACGCTATCGACCGCCGACCCGGCCGGGCGGGGGTGCCTGCTCGAGATCACCGCGCGTGGCGCGCGCCCGATCGCGCTCGCCAACGGCGAGACGCGCACGTTCCTCGAGGACGGGGACGAGGTGATCCTGCGCGGCTTCTGCGAGCGCGAGGGCGCGGCGCGGATCGGCTTCGGGGAGTGCCGCGGCGTGGTGCTGCCGGCGAGCTGATCTGGACCACGCGGCGGGCCGGGATGGTTGCTCGGGTGGCGGGTGGCACCCTGTCTGCGCTAGCCGGGCTCGCACCCTTTCCGCTTCAGGAGACGCCATGGCGACACCCGACGACAACACGAGCGGCAGCGACCGCGACAAGTACCGCGACAACGACGACGCGCGGGGCGTGACCGGCCCCGACACGCGCGATTCGACGAAGAGCGACTCGAAGTTCGAAGCCCGCGGCGATGCGCGCGAGAACGTCGGCAACCACGCCCGCGGCACGGCCGCCAACATCTCGGCGACCCACGACGATCCGCAGCACGACGTGCAGCGTGGCAACGAGCGAACGCGCAACACGAACGACGTGGTCGACGAGTACGACCTGGACCTGCAGCGCGACAACCAGCGCGGCAAGGAGCCGCATGGCATGGACGAGCTCGCGCGAGAGACACGGTCCGGGATGTTCGGGGCACCGGGCGCGCACGGCGACACGGGGCACGCGGGCGTGCAGCACGCGCGCAAGGGGCAGGCGGAGAGCCCGGCCGAGCGGACGCACAACGAGCCGCCGAAGCACAAGGAAGGGCACCACTGAACGCTCGGCCCCCCGGGCCGCCGTTGCTACCTTCCTCCCTCATGCACCCCGACCGGCTCACCGACATCCCGATTCACCGCGCACTCGGACAACTGCCCGGATGGAGCCGGAAGGGTGACGTGCTCGTGAAGAGCTACCCGTTCCCGACGTTCGCGGCCGGCGTCGCGTTCGTGAACCGGGTGGCGCGCGTGGCCGAGGCGGCAAACCACCACCCTGAGCTGGACGTGCGCGCGGCGAAGGTCGTCTGCCACCTCACGACCCCGAGCGCGGGGGGAATCACGCAGAAGGATCTCGACCTTGCCGGCGCGATCGAGCGCATCGCGGCGGGGTGAATCCCATCGCTGGGAAGACCACGAGATCCTTCGCTGCGCTCAGCACGACCAAAAGCGAGAAGGGCCAGCCGCGTGGGCTGGCCCTTCTCGCTTTTGGTCAGTTCCGGCGTCCGCCGCCGAGGAGGCGGAGGATGAAGAGGAACAGGTTGAGCAGGTCGAGATAGATCTGGACCGCGGCCAGGACGTAGTCGTTCGGGCCGTAGACGTTGCGCAGGCGCCAGGTGTCGAAGACGAGCAGCCCGCTGAAGAGCAGCGTGCCGACGCCGGCGATCCACAGGCCCGCGGTCTGGTTGTGGAAGAACATGTTGAGCAGCGACGTCCCGATCAGGACCCAGAGGCCGGTGACGAGGAAGCTGCCCCAGGCGCTGAAATCGCGCCGCGTGACGAACGCATAGGCCGTGAGCACCGCGAACGTGCTGCCGGTGAGGAGCGCCGTCTGCCCAACGATCCCGGGCTGCCGGCTCTCCATGAACAGCAGGTACGGCGCGAGGAACACACCCTCGGCGAAGGTGAAGGCCAGCGTGAGGCCGATGTTCGCCGGGAACCGGTCGCGCATGCTCTGCGCGGCGATGAGCGGAACGAACGTCGCGATCGCGCTGATGAAGGGGTGCTGCGCGACGAACCCGAGCAACGCGGGCTGGGTCGCCGCGAAGGCGACGCCGAGCATCGTGACGAGAACGCCGACGAAGACGAGGGAGTACGTGCGACGGACCAGCGTCGCGCGCTCGGCGCCCGATCGGACGGGAGCAGCGGACGCGTAGAGCCGAGAGACACCCATGACTGCGAAGCTCCGGGAA
>DASWUT010000939.1:0-8363 GCA_036401455.1 Gemmatirosa sp.
CCCGGTCGGTCGCGACGTGGCCGTCAGCATCGCGTTCGCGATCGTGCTCTACCTCGTCGTCGCGTCCGGGCCCGCGACCACGCCAGCGCCGAGGACGGCGGCATTCTGGTCCGCGCTGGCGGGGTTCTCGTACACGTTGTACCTCGTCCACTTCCCCGTGTTGGTCTTCCTGGAGGCCGTCACGCGCCGGTTTGCGGGCCCGCGGTGGCAGCCGTCCGCGACGACGGCCGCGCTCGCGGTCGCGATCGGCGCCCTGGTCGTCGCGTACGCGTGGGCGATCTCACGTATCACCGAGCTACAGACGGAGCGGTTCCGGACGCGCGTCGTGCTCCCGCTGTTCCGGACGGTGCTGGCGGTTGCAGGGATCAGGACGGGCAGCGGCCCTGTCGGGCCGCGCCGGAGCTGACGCAATCCGGGCGCGCGCCAGGCCGTCGCCGCGCGGCGTGGCGGCCGATCGATCAGCGCTCGCGCTCGCGCGTCGTCCACACGCCGACGCCGATGCCGCCGGGGCGCCGGTCCCAGAACGCCCGCCCGCGCCGCCGTCGCATCCAGACCGCGCGGAACCACGCATAGCGCTCGCGCCAGGTCGGCGGCTCGGCCGCGAGCAGCGCCGGCGCGGTCGCGATCGTGCGGAACCGTAGGGCGTCGTACGTCCGCGCCGCGTCGTCCGAGATCGGCGCCCGGTCTCGCAGGATCCGCGGCAGACCGCGAAGCGTGCCGCCGACCGCCCACGCCAGCCACCGCGGGTCGCCCTTGCGGAGCAGCTCGACCCCGCCGACCGCAGCCTTCCACGGCACCTCGACGATCGCCTGGCGGAGCGGCAGGCGCAGGAACGCCGTCCACAGCGCGTTCCGGAAGCTGTACGCGACGATACGCGCCTCCGACCGGCCGACCGATGACAGCCGGTGGTGCACGACGACTTCGGGGAAGTACAGGATGCGCGCGTCGAGTCCGATCACGCGCAGGCCGTACTCGGTTTCTTCGTAATAGTATTCGAAGTCGTCGCGGTAGCCGCCTAACGCACGTGCGACGGCGGTACGGATCATATTGCCGCATCCGATGAACGCGTACGTGTAGCGCTCCGCTCCCGCGGGAAGCGCCGGGTCGGGTGGCTCGATTCCGTCGTGGACGCGGAATGCGAGCACGCCGAGTTCGGGCTCGCGCGACATCCGGTCCACTGCCCGGCGAATCGCGTCGGGAGCGACGGGGTGGGAGTCATCGTCGAGCGTGACGATGTACTCGCCGCGCGCTCGTGCCATCGCCTCCGAGCGACTCGCAATCAGGCCACGGTTTCGCGTGTTTCGCGTGAACTGCGCGCTCGGCCATTCCGCACGCACGACCGGTTCCAGCGACTCCGACGACGCGTCGTCGACGACGAGCACCTCGAGCGCAGGATAGGTCTGATCGCGCAACGCGCGCAGTGTCGCCCGCAACTCGTCGGTGCGATCGTGCGCGGTGATGAGCACGGTCACCAACGGCGGGGCGGAACGCGTCGTGTCGCGCCCGGCGGCGGCACTCGCCATCGGCGGGCCGGTCACGTCGCCGCGCTCCGCGTCGCGCTGCGGCCTCACGACGCGGCCGCGATCGCGAGATCGAGCAGCGTGCGACCGGGCTCCGGATCTCGACGTGCCGCCGCGGCGTGGTGGGCGCGCGCCCCCATCGCCGCCCATGCTCCGCGCGCGTTCCAGGCCCGCTCGAGCGCATCGGCGACCGCGTGCGGCGTCGGCGCCGCGGCAATCCAGCCGGTCGCGCCGTCCTCGACCCACTCGGCGCTCCCGCCGACGTCGGTCACGACGGCCGGCCGGCCGCAGAGCATCGCCTCGACGAGCGCGAGTGGGGTGCCTTCCGAACGCGAGGAGAGCACGAGCAAATCGTGCTCCGCCCAGATCGCCCGCACGTCGGCGCAGTGCCCGGCGAATTCGACGCGGTCGGCCACGCCGAACGCCGCCGCGAGCCGCCGCAAGTACGCCTCGTCCGGGCCCGTGCCGAACAACCGCAGCACCCAGTCGCGGGCACGCCACGCCGGGCTGCTGAGCGCGACGAACAGCACGTCCTGCCCCTTCGTGCGCGCGTCCAACCGCGCGACGCTCGCGAACCGAGCGGGGCCGGGCGGCGGAGCGGGCAACGCGGTCGCGCCACGGAGGTTGACCGGATTCGCGAGCACGACCGCGTGAGGCAGCCGCGCGGCCAGCACGCGCTCTGCACTCTCGACGTTGCCGCGCGCGACGAAGGCCGCGGGCGCAGCGTCGCGATAGCAGGCGACCGCGCGCGCTTGCAGCGCGGGCGTCGGGATGTGGTCGTCCGCGACGTGCTGGCACACCGTGACGTAGGGCGTCCGCGCTTGCGCGAGCCAGTCGCACACGTCGCGCATCGCGGCGAGCGCGCACAGCGTTCCTTCGCTCGCGATGACCACGTCCGGACGGAACGCCGCAAGGCCGCGGACCGTGGCCGACCCGCCCGGGACGGCCGGCAGCGACACCGGGCGGGCGGCGATTCGCGCGAGCGCGCGTTCTGCGGGCCCGCGGATCGACCGTCCGCGCCGACGAAGCGACGCACCACGCGCGACGAGCGCCTGAACGCGCGCCGGCACCTGGGGCCACCGGTGCAGAAACAGTCCGATCGCCTGCCCGTCGTCGAGCGCCGCGTCGGCCGCGTCGGCCCACAGTTCCTCGCTTCCGCCCCACGGCATGCCCGCCATGGTCGAGAGGATCGCGATCCGGCGGTCGCCGCTCACCGGCGGTGCGACGTCGCGTTGCAACGAGCGGTCATGACACGAGGGGGAGAGTGCTTCCAACGTAACCCGCCCCGCGTGGCGCGGCATCGTGCGCGCGACCGTCGCGGACGACTCGGCCGGATCCAGCGCGACCTTGCACGTCCGCCGACGATTAGCGTCGTTCCCCGCATGAGCCGACTCGCGCGCAAGTTCGCGACGTTCCAGCGAATCGCCCGAGAGCGCGGCGTCAGTGGCGTTCTCGACGCGGCCGCGTGGACGTATGGGCCCGCGATGTGGCGGCGTGGCGCGCGCCTTCTCGCCTCGGCGCCGGCGCTGCCCGACACCGTGCGTGCCCGCCGCCTGCACGGTGCCCCGCGGCTCGCGCTCGGCTTTTTCGGCGGGATCGGCGACGAGCTTCTGCTCACGACGGTCGTCCACGAACTGCGCCGGCGCGGTCGGCATGGCACGTGGGTCTTCACGGAATATCCGGAGCTGTGGGCCAACAACGCCGGCGACGATCTCGTGCTGCCGTGGGACCGGCGTCACGCGACGTGGGCGGAGGCATTCGGGTGGAATCTGATTCTCCCGCATTACTGCTACTACGACGAGGCGCGCGACGCCGACATTCCGAGTGCGCATCACATTCTGCGCGTGATGTGCGAGCGGGTCGGGATCCTCGGGTCGATCACGCGCAAGCCACGGATCGTCCTGACCGCGGACGAGCACGCCAGCGGCGAGCGCGTACCAGATCAGGTCGCGATTCAGAGCGCCGGGCTCGCGGCGCGCTTTGCGGCCAAGACGAAGCAGTGGTTTCCGGAGCGGTATCAGGGCGTGGTGGACGCGATGCGGGGTGACGTCAACTTCGTGCAGCTCGGGTCGACGGACGATCCGCCGCTCACCGGCGCACTCGACCTGCGTGGGCGCACGACCATCCGCGAGAGCGCCGCCATCCTCGCTCGCTCGCTCGCCTTCGTCGGGCAGGTGGGGATGCCGATGCACCTTGCGCGCGCCGTGGACTGCCGGGCGGTGATCGTCTACGGCGGCCGCGAACTCCCAGCGCAGACCGGCTACTCCGGGAACGAGAACCTGTACGTCCCAGTCCCGTGCTCACCGTGCTGGAAGGTGAACACGTGCCCGTACGATCTCGAATGTTTGCGCGAGGTCACCACGGACGACGTCGTCGCCGCGCTCCGCCACCAGCTCGGGCGCGTCGACGAACCGATGCCGGTCGACACCGACGTGATTCCGTCGGACACGCTCCCGGCCCGTGCGGCGCTGGAAAGCCGAGCGGTGCTTCAGGTGCCCAACGTGTACGGCGTTCCGGTCGAGGTCGAAGCGGTCCCCCCGGCACAGGCCGCCGCGCGCGCGGCGGGCTGACGCCGGGCGGCACTCGCCGTCGACTACCCTGCGGTCCGCGCGCTCACGGCAGCGTTCGCTGCCGTGCACGCCGGCGCAGCCGACGGGTACTGGTGTGGCGGGACGGCGACGGCTACGCTCCGCCTGCAGCTCGCAGCCGTTGTACAACGGCCCTTTTCGACCACGCCGCGCGCGGGACGGCTCGGGATGCCGCCCGTCAGCCGCCGGTAGCGGCGCCGACGACGCCCACATGTCAAGTCTCGCCAACAAATACGAGACGTTCCGTACCGTCGCCAAGACGCGGGGCGTTCCGGGGGTGCTCCGGGTCTTCGAGTGGAGCTATCTGCCGCGGATCGTGCCAGGCTATCGCTGGACGCGTGAGCGCGCGCTGATCGCAGCCGCGGCGCCGGACGTGTTCGCCGTCCGGCGCGCCCACCCCACGCCGGACCTGGTCCTCGGGTACTTCGGCGGAATCGGCGACGAGTTGTTGCTGACGGTCGTCGTGCACGAGCTGCGCAGGCGCGGCTTCGCGAACAACTGGGTCATCAGCGAGTTCCCGGATGTCTGGCGCGGGAACGACGATCCCGCACTCGTCGTCCGCTGGGAACATCGGCACCTGCCCTGGCTCGAGCACTTCGGCTGGCAGTTCGTCCGACCGCACTACACGCGGTACCTCGGGCGGGGCGACCGCGACCTGTCCCCGCGCAAGCACATCCTGACGTTGATGTGCGAGGCGGTCGGCATCGTCGGCCCGGTAGAGCACAAGCCGCACCTGCACCTCACCGACGAGGAGCGCGCGGCGGGGGCGCTGCGGCCGAACCAGATCGCGATCCAGAGTGCCGGGCTCACGGCGCGGTTTTCGATGAAGACGAAGCAGTGGTTTCCCGAGCGCTTTCAGGCGGTCGTGGACGCGCTGAGGCCGGACTTCGACCTCGTGCAGATCGGCTCGCCGAAGGACCCGCCGCTCGACGGCGCACTCGACCTGCGCGGCCAGACGACGCTGCGCGAAACTGCCGCCGTGCTCGCCAATTCGCTCACCTTCGTCGGCCAGGTCGGGATGCCCATGCACCTCGCGCGGGCCGTCGATTGCCGCTCCGTGATCGTCTACGGCGGGCGCGAACACCCTGGACAGACCGGCTACGGGTGCAACGAGAACCTGTACTCGCCGGTGCCTTGCTCGCCGTGTTGGAAGAGCAACACCTGCGGGCACGGGATGATGTGCATGCGCCAGATCACGGCCGACGACGTCGTGCGGGCGGTCGAGCGGCAGGTTGCCCGCCACGGCCAGCCACTCGCGGTGGACACCGACGTCGCGTCCGTCCCGCCCACCGCGCCGGCCCGCACGACCCCCGACGGTCGCACGATCGTGACGCTGACCGACATCTACGGGAACCGGCGTGAGCTCACCGCCAAACCACTGCGACGCCCCGAACCCGCCGTCGCGCCGTCGATCGATGGTGCCAGCGCCGCGGACTACGATCGGGACGGGGCGGAGTCCGCCGCCGCGTGACGCTCGCCTCGCGCGCGTCGCTGGCTGTCAGCGGGGTCGCCGCCGCGTTGCGTACGCCGCAGCCGCCGTCGACGCGTGCGACCTCTGCGGGCGCGCGCCGTGGCAGCCGCGACACCCACGTTTATCGAGGAGCATCTGCATGAACTGGAAGGGAATGGTGATGCGGGCTGCGTCTCAGACGCTGAACCGCCTCGGCTACGAACTGCATCGCAAACCCGTCGCGCCAACGCCGACGCCGCTCGTGCCGACGCGGGTCGGTGCCCACACCGTCCTGCTGTTCGAGAACGCGCGGGTGTACCCCGGCCGCGTCTGGGACGAAAAACACAACGGCGAGTTGAGCCGCGTCGTATCGCTGGCGCTCACCAAGTATCCCGACCTCGCCGCGATCGACGTCGGGGCGAACTTCGGCGACACGGCCGCGGTCGTGAAGACGGCGGGCGACGTGCCCATCTTCTGTATCGAAGGCGATCCGCGCGTCTTCGAGATCCTCGAGCAGAACATCCGGCAGTTCCCGGACGTCACCGCGCGCAACGTGCTGTTAGGCGAGCGGGTCGAGGAGCTCCCGGTCGTCTTCCAGAAGGAAGGCTGGAACCTGACCGTCGTGCCGAGCTCGGGCCCATCGTCGACGACGGTGTCGCTCACCACGCTCGACGAATGCGCACTCGGTCTCGAGGATCTGGACCGCTACCGCGTCCTCAAGGTCGACGTCGAGGGATTCGACTGCCGCGTCATCCGAGGCGGCATGTCGTACATCGAGCGCGTGCGCCCGGTCATCCTCATGGAGTACAACCGCGAGAACATGGACGCGATCGGCGAGAACGGTCTCGACACGCTGATGCGGCTACGCGATGCCGGATACTCCGCAATCGTCTACTTCGACCAGAGCGGCCGCATGCTGCTCTCGACGACACTCGACGAGATCGACCTCATCCGAGACCTGCACGATTACGCGAACGGACGCGACGGATCGATCTATTACGTCGACCTCTGCCTGTTCCACACCGACGACGCGGACCTCGCCGCCGAGTTCACGCGGACCGAGCGCGCGCGGCGCCGCGGCGAGCCACACCACACGTCCGCCGTCGAGGTCGCGACCGTCAACGCGTGACCCGGACCGCGCCGTCACGCGCGGTCCACCTGATGACGCCAGCAATCGACCGCCTTCCGCGTCGCGTGCGTCCGGCCTGACCGGACGCACGGCCTAACGCTCGAGGTGCGCGGCGATCGGCAGCTCGGCGCCTTCGACGACCCACGGCAGGTACGGAAGCAGAACGCTCCGTCTCCATCGGTGCGACTGCCACCGGCTGCCCACGCCGCGCACGTTGCTGACCGAGAATTCGACCGCGTGTTCGTCGCCGGCGAAGCGCTTGATCTCGGCGATCGCGATGTTCGGGATCAGGCGGTACGTCCCCTCCTGCAGCAGGTGCGCGGGAATCGTGCACCGCATGTCGTACACTCCCGACTCCGCCGCGCCCGGCGGCGACCGTTCGAGATCGTCATAGTACGACGACAGCACCTCGACGTTGTCCGAGTTGAACAGCGAAAATCCGATCACGAGCCCCTCGAACGGCGGCTCGGCCGTCACCCGAACCTGCATCTCGACGTCGACCGGGGCGTCAGACCGGAAACTGGCGCTGTCGGCCCCGTGCTGGTCCACCGAGATCGCGCTGAGCACGATGCGGTTGTCGCCGTCTGCGCGGTTCCCGAACGCGCGCGCGGTCTGACCCGTCTGCAACGCCTGGTAGTACCGATCGATGACCTCGGCCGCGGCTCCGTCGTGCACGATCCGGCCGGCCGAGAGCAGGAGGGCCCGCGAGCAGAGGTTGGCGATCGCCTGCAGATTGTGGCTCACGAAGAGCACCGTCCGCCCGTGCCGCGCGACGTCCATCATCTTCCCGAGGCACTTCTTCTGGAAGGCGATGTCCCCGACCGCGAGCACCTCGTCGACGATCAGCACCTCCGGCTCGAGGTGTGCGGCGACGGCGAAGGCGAGGCGCATGTACATGCCGCTCGAATAGCGCTTCACCGGCGTGTCGAGGAACCGCTCGAGCTCGGAGAACGCGACGATCTCGTCGAACCGGCGCGCGATCTCCACGCGCCGCATCCCCAGGAGCGCGCCGTTGAGGAACACGTTCTCGCGCCCGGTCAGGTCCGGGTGGAAGCCGGTGCCGACCTCGAGCAGGCTGCCGACGCGACCACGGATCTGCACCCGCCCGGAGGTCGGCTCGACGATACGCGCGAGCACCTTCAGCAGCGTCGATTTCCCGGCGCCGTTATGGCCGATGAAGCCGACGACGTCACCGTCGGAGATGTCAAAGGAGACGTCGCGCAGCGCCCACAGTTCCTGACCGACCTCGTCGGCTCGACGGCGGCGGAGTGAGCCGATCGGCGCTCGGGCGAACTGGACGACCGCGTCGCGGAGCGACTCCGACGTCGGACGTCCGCCGAGCCGGTACATCTTGGAAAGCGAGTCTACCGAAACGACGGTCGCCATACCGGGGTCAGATTACGTCGGCGAAGCTGCGCTCTGAGCGGACAAAGGTCCGCAGCGCGTACGCGAGAACCACGAGCGTCACGGCAGTCGACATCCCGAGCGCCGTCCAGTTGAACCGTCCTCCGCCAACGGCGACGTGGAACCCGTCGACCACTCCAGCAAGCGGGTTGAGGTAGTACATCATCCGCCACCGCGCGGGCACGAGCTCCATCGGGTACATCACCGGCGACGCGAACAGCCACAACTGCAGCGCGACGGGCACGATGACTCCCACGTCGCGATACCGCCCG
>DASWUT010000940.1:0-2960 GCA_036401455.1 Gemmatirosa sp.
ACGCCGAGCGCGTAGTTGAGGTCGAGCGAGAGGGCGGTGCGCTCGCCGATGCGTTGCTGTCCGCCGAGCGACGCGCGCCACGCGCGCGGGGCCTGGAAGCCGGGTGCGATCACGACCGCGTTGGGGCGCGCCCCCGCGCCCGCGACGCCTAACGGAACGCCGTCGACGGGCACGTCGACGCACGACGACGGGATCGCCGAGGGATCGCTCGTCCAGTCGCCGTAGTCGGGTGTCGGGACGGCCGCGCCGGTGCAGACGAGTTGTGATTGCGTGGCGAGGAAGCCGGGCGCGCCCTGCGCGGCCGCGAACAGCGCTGCCGGGGCGAGCCCGCGGAATTCGCCGATGCCGCCGCGGATCACCGTCGTCGGGCCGCCGTTGCGGTTGCCGCCGAAGCCCCCGCCCCCGCCGCCCCCTCCTCGTCCGCCGAAGCCGCCGCCGCCGCCACCACCGCGTGCGCCGCCGTCGGGTGCCGCGCCGTTCGCGGCGCCGTTCCCCGCCCCGTTCGCGGCGTCGCCGCTCGTGTTGGGCGTCGCACGGGTCGGCGCCCACGTGAAGCCGATGCGCGGGCTCAGGTGCGTCTCGGTCGGGAAGGCGCCGGTGCGCACGCCGAACGCGGAGTCGAGTCCCGCGTTCGCTGCGGGGGCGTGGGTGTAGTCGGAATGCTCGAGGCGGAGGCCGTACGTCAGCTGCAACCCCGAGCCCGCCCGCCACGTGTCGCCAGCGTAGAGCGCCGCATTCAGCGAGCCGCCGAGCCGCTGCGTGGGCGAGAGGGTGCGGGTGAACTGCGACGGCTCGTCACCGAGGAAGTTGGCGAGCGACGAGAAGGTGTACGTGCCGAGGCTGTTGGTCGCCGTCGTCTGGTTGAGATCGCTGACGTTGAGCAGCGCTCCAAGCTTGATACGGTGTGGGCGCCCGGCGGGGATGAACGACAGCTCCTCGGTGCCCTCGAAGGCGGTGTTGTTGCTCGCCTGCGGAAGCGACGCGTTTCCACCGAACTGGAGGACCGTCGCGCCGATGCCCGCGGCCGTGGTACTGGTCGCGGGGAGGGCTGAAATCACCTGCACGCGCCCTGCCGGCGCGTCGAGGTAGGCGTCGGTGTCCTGCTTGCCGAGCGAGCGGTAGGCGCGCACCTCGTTGATGAACGCGCCGGCGAGGAGCCCGTCCGTGGCGGTCAGCTGCGAGGTGAGCGCGGCGAACACGCCTCCGCCGCTCTGCGATTGGGTGCCGCCGGCCGAGGGCAGGCCGAGCGCGGCGATGCGGGTGGCGTCCGCGGTCGTACGGCGCCCGTCGAGGCGGAGCGTGAGCGTCTCGCTCTGCGACAGCACCGCGTCCATGCGCGCGAACAGCTGGTCGCTGTCCGTCGTGCGCCGCGACGGAATGCCGGCGATCGTCGGCGAGACACCGTACTGCGACAGACCGCCGAGGAACCGCGCTGCCGAATCGGGACTCACCCCGAGTCGTTGCAGGGTGGCCGGGTTGGCGGTCGTCAGCGACTGGATCGGGTCGTAGCGCTCGCGCAGCTGGAACGCGCCGAAGAAGAACAGCCGGTTCTTGATGAGCGGACCGCCGAGCCCGCCGGACAGGCTGTTCTGCAGGTAGCTCTGCCCGAACGCGCCCGCACCGGACGGTGCCCACGCGAGGCTCGGATTCCGGTACTGCTCGGTGAAGCTGCCCTGCAGCAGATTCGTCCCCGAGCGGGTCGTGCTGGCGATCTGCCCACCGGAGAACTGCCCGCGCGCGACGTCGTACGTGCTCGTGATCACGCGCGTGTTGCGCACCGCGTCCTGCGGGATCGCGCTGGCGCCGAACGAGATCCCGTCGAGCGTGACGTTGTTCTGGTCGGTACGCTGGCCGGCCACGGAGAAGCTGTTCGCCGTCGAGTCGGTGCCGGCGATGCTGACGACGCCTGGGGCGAGCGCGGCGAGCGCGGTCAGGTCGCTCGGGTCCTCGATCGGGAGCCGGAGCACCTGGTCCGGGGTGAGCAGGCGTTCGGTCGAGCCGGGCGAGGGACGGTCGTTGCCGCGCGCACCGCGCTGGCCGCGTACGACGACGCGGTCGAGCGTCGCGACGCCGCTCGCGCCGGGCGCGCCCAACGTCACGTTCGCGATGAGCTGGTCCTCGTCGACCTGCCGCTGGACGAGCACCGTGCGCGGCGCGAGGCCGATGCTGCGGGCCGACAGCTGGTACCGCCCGCCGCCCTCGGGGAAGACGATCACGTAGCGCCCCCGGGCGTCGGTCTGGCGCGTGCGCGTGACCTGCGTCTCGACCGAGGTGACGGTGACGGTCGCGCCGGCGATTGGCTTGCCCGCCGGGTCGCGGATCGTGCCGGTGAGCACGTCGGTGGTCGTGCCGACCTGCGCGTGCGCCGCGGCGGGCGCGGCGAGCACGGGGGCGGCGAACACGGCGGCGGCCGCGAGCCAGGGGCGGGCACGGCGGCTGGTACGACGCAGAGGACGGGGCATGCGACGGCGGGCGCGGAACGAGTGCTACGCCCCGCGGGTCGTGCCCGCGGGTATCATCTGCCACACACGTCGCGCCGCGCGGGCGCGTTTAGGCCGATTTTGGACGGGCGCGGACGCAAAATCCGCTAAACGCTCGCCGCGTGGTCCGCGTTTGGAGAGCAGACGTGTCCGATCGCACCCACGGGCACGCCGCCGTTCGGCGCGACGCCGCGGCCCCTCGCTGCGGTGCAATTTCTTCCCGTAGCCTCTGCTCGCCATGACCTCGAACACCCGTTCCTCTCGCCGCGCCGCGTTCACCGCGGCCGTTGCCACTCTGCTCTGCGCCGCGCCCGTCGTGCTCGCCGCGCAGACCCCCGACCAGCAGCCCCCCGCGGGCCAGCCGCCCGCGGGCGGTCCGGGTCGTGGTGGCATGGGCGCGCGCGGCATGTCCATGCTGATGCAGGGCATCACCCTGAGCGACGCGCAGCGCACGCAGCTCGACTCGGTGCAGGCCGCCGG
>DASWUT010000941.1:0-4528 GCA_036401455.1 Gemmatirosa sp.
AACAGCGACGAGCCCGACGCGACGAGCGCGGCGAGCCCCGCCGAGAGGTCGACCGCCCCACCCACGGGCAGCGCCCGCACGCTCTCGGCGACCGCGTCGAGCATCACGAGGTGCCCATCGAGCGACAGGAGCACGGTCACGGCGAACAGCTGCGAGAACTGCGCGAGTACCGGCGACGACGCACCGCTCATCGGATCGAGCAGCGCTGCGCTCGACAGCCCGACGGTCGTCGACATCAGGTCGCCCGCGGTCTCGACCGCGCCGATCAGCACCGCCGCGCCGAACCCGAGCGCGAAGCCGATCACGAGTTCGGCCGCGAACGCCTCGGGGGTGACGGTCACGGCGGCCGCGTGCGCGCCGAGCGCGTGGACCGTGACCGGCGCGAGGAGCAGCGTGAGGACGAGCAGGAGCGCCGTGCGCAGTCGCACGGGCACCGTGCGCGCCGAGAACACCGGCGCGATGAGCAGCAACCCGGTCAGGCGCACCGCGAGCAGCACGAGCGCCTGCGGAACGCCGGGGGCGTAGAGGTCGACGGGCACGCGCGAGATCGAAGCGCTGGCGACGCGTTGCCGAGCGTTAGCGAACGAACGTGGGCAGCGAGCGGAACAGCTCCGTCGTGTACTTCACCATCAGCTGCAGCGCCCACGGCAGCGCGATGAGGAACGTCGCGGCGACGGCGATCAGCTTCGGTACGAAGGCCAGCGTCTGTTCCTGGATCTGCGTGACCGCCTGGACGACGCTGACGACGAGGCCGACGCCGAGGGCGACGATCAGCATCGGGCCTGCGACCATGAGGGCGAGCAGGATCGCGTTGCGGGCGAGGTCGACGACGAGCTGGTAGGGCACGGCGGGGCGGGCGGCAGGCGGTCGTGCGGCGAGGGGCGGCGCCACCTCGCAAGGCAGGGCCGGTGCCGCGCGCCGAGTTCCGCCGATGCGACGTAAGTCGTTGTGCCACAACGCGGAACGGGCCGCCCGCGGGATCGCTCCCGCGTGGCGGCCCGTTCCGGCCGGCAGATTCGTCCGCGTCGGGCCGGCGCGTGTTGCCGCGTGCCGGCCTTCGCTCAGTGATCCGTTAGCGTGTCCGGCCGTACAGCACGCGCCGGCCTGACACGCGCGCGCGGAGGCGCGAGCGCGGCCCCTGTGCCACGTGGAACTTCGAAGGGCGGCGCCGCGGCGCGCCGCTCGCGGCGGTGCTCTTCCGGAGCGTCCCGGCCACCGGCGCAACGCTGAACACCGGGCTCGGCACCTCCGAGCGCGACGCCACAGCGGTCCCACCGCACGACGTCTGCGTCTGTAGCCACTGCGTCGCCGCCTGTACGACCGGGTCCGCCGTCGCCGAGGTAGCCGGGAAGAACGTGGTATCCGCCGGCCCCGCTACGGCGACCGTCGGCGGGATCGGGCCGCCCCACAACTTACCTGTGCGGTCGATGTCGATCGCGTTGACGATGTTGAGATAGCTGCTGTCGGCCCCAGGATCCAGCTCGTACATGTAGTAACCGGAGGGCACGGTCGTCACACCGTAGGTGTTCGCCCCGAACGTGCGCACCGGGAACGACACGCCGCGGAACGCGAGCACGATCTCCTCGCCCGCGCTCGCCGTGTTGCCCCCTTGTAGAATCGCCACCGGCGAGCCCGGACGTTTCAGTGTGTAGTTGCTGGACGCCCGGGTGTACACGGTATCGTATCTCGGGTCGTTTTGGCCGGGCGTCGTGATGCCGGCGGCGCCATTCTGCAAAAAGAAGTATGACTTCACCCCGTCGCGGTCAACGAGGCCCAGGAAGCCCTGCTGCCCGCCCCCGTAAGGCGCGTTGCCGAGGATGGGGTTGATGCCGTCGAACATGGCCGCCCACGTGCCGCCCGGGTTATAACGCAAGTCGATGATCCACCCACAGGGCGAGTTCTGGTCGAGCGTGCGAATGACCGTCTGGATTGAGTCGGCGCGCCCGGTGTCGTTCGTACCGTCGTACGTCGGCAGCCACAGATACCCGACGTTGTTTGTCGTTCCGCTCAGCGGGAAATTCTTCCCGGACGTGAGATAGGCGAGATTGTCTTGCGCCGAGCTGCCCGGCGAGTTCACCACGCCCGGTGCGTCCGACGCACGAAAGAACGCACTGTGCTGGTCGCCCCCCGGCGCCGGATCGGCGTTCTGCAGCCACGGGACGATGCTCCGTTCGACCGCGTTCCACGCCTGGCTGTCGACTTGCGCCGCGCCGGCGACACGAAATACATCGCTCCGCTGCGACACCGAGTCGACGCGGGACCACCAGTAATCAGTACCGGCCTCGTACGAGAGTGCCGACTCGATATACGCGTTCGCGACGGGCGAGAGGCCTGCGGACGGGCCAGTCGTGGTGTCGCTCTTACTAGTGCAGGCTGCGACGCCCACGGCGGTCGCGAGCGCGCTGAGCCCGAGGGCGGCGCGCTGGCGACGCGAGGGTGAGCGGAAGAACGGACGATTGAAGCGCATGGATTGCTGCAGCACGGTGTGACATGACGTGTCGCTCACCCACACACGCAAACACGCGACTGGACGTTTGCCCCTGCCCCGGACAGTCGTGAGGTTCGGTGCCTCTTAACGGAAGCTTTGCACGAGCGACTGCACCACGAGCGTCCACCCGTCGACGAGCACGAACAGCAGCAGCTTGAACGGCAGCGAGACCATCGCTGGCGGCAGCATCATCATTCCCATGCTCGTGAGCACCGCGCTCACGACGACGTCGATGACGATGAACGGCAGGAAGAGCGCGAAGCCGAGTTGAAAGGACGTCCGCAGCTCGCTCGTCACGAACGCCGAGGTGAGCACGACGAGTGGAACGTCGTCCGGGGTCCGCGGCGCGACGGCCGCACTGTCCTCGCGCGTGCGGCTCAGGTCGAGGAACGTCTCCAGGTCGCGCTCGCGCGTCTGCCGCAGCATGAACGCGCGCAGCGGCTTCGCTCCACGCTCGAGCATCTCGACCTGCTGGATCTGCCCACCGAGCCAGGGCTGGAGCGCCGTGCGGTTGATCTCGCCGACGGTCGGCGCCATCACGAACCCGGTGAGCAGCAGCGCGAGCCCCGCGATGAGCTGGTTGGGCGGCGCGGTCTGCGTGCCGAGCGCCTGCTTGAGGAACTGCAGGACGACGAGGATGCGCGTGAACCCCGTCATCATCAGCACGAGCGACGGGAGGAGTGTGAGCAGGCCGAGCATGACGACGACGCCGACCGTTCCGCTCAGGCGGAGGCCCTGCGCCGCGCCTGCGCCACCCCCCACGCGCACGTCCATCGTCGGCGCGAGCCGGGCCACCATCGTATCGACGGTGACGACGCTCGTCGGCGGCGGCGGGGCCGTGCCTGACGGCGGACGCGCCGCGAATCCAGCCGCGGGTCCGGGCAGGACCGGCGGCGTCGGGCTCGGTGCGGCGGGCACACCCGGCGCGCTCGCGCCGCCCGTTCCCGGGACACCTGCGCCCGGCGTGCCCGCTCCGAGGCGCGCGGGCGCGGCGCGCGTGACCTGCTGCACGGCCTGCTGGCGCAGCGCGGCCTGTCGCAGCGCGGCCTGTCGCAGCGCGCTCTGCGCGAGGGCGCTCTGCACGAGCGCGTTCTGCGTCGACGGGGGGAGCGCGGGCGGCGTGGCCGCGGGCGCCGCGACGGGGGTCGTGACGGGTGCCGCAACCGGACGCGCGGCGGTGGGAGCGGCGGTCGGGCGCGCGGGCGCCTGCGCGGCGCCTGCGTGCCCCACGGCGGCGAGCAGCAGGAGCACGCTCGCGATGCGCGTCCCCTGCGCGGCGCCGCGCGTCAGCGCGGCCCGCAACGTCTCACCGAACCGCGCGCCGACGCCAACACTGCCACTCGCACCCGGCGCCCGCGACGTGGCAGCGACCGGCGGCGCGAGCACGCCGGCGAGGTCATCGCCGTCCAACTCGGCGAGTGCCTGCACACCGCCCTCTCCCGTGCCAAGCACGAGCACCCGCGCCCCGACGCGAACGACCGCCACGCCCTGCTTGGGCCCGAGCGACAACCGCTGCACGACCTCGAGCGGCAGCCGCGAGCGCCCGACGGCCACCGCCGGCGCGAAGCGCTGCAGCAGGCGCAGCGTCGCGAGCATCAGCGCGAGCACCGCGCCGAGCGCGACGAGCACGCCCGCGACCGCGCCCGGCGTCATCGCGCGCCCGCGCTGTACGTGGTCGTCCGGTCCGCGGTCATCGAGCGCGCGGTCACGCCGCGAGCGCCGAGGTGGCCGCCGCGAAGATGCGCACGATGCGCACGCCGAAATGCTCGCCGAGCACGACGACCTCGCCTTCGGCGAACTTGCGCTCGCCGACGTAGATGTCGATCGGTTCGCCGGCGAGTCGGTCGAGCTGGATCACCGACCCGCGCCCGAGCCGTAGGATTTCCTGCACCGTCATCGACGTCCGGCCGAGCTCGATCGAGACGGGAAGCGACAGGTCGAACAGCATGCCTAACGGAATCTCGCCGCCGGCGACCGTGCCGGCGCCGTAATCGGCATCGTAGCCCGCCGGGGCGGGTGGGAGCGCGGCGGCCGCGGCGG
>DASWUT010000942.1:0-2782 GCA_036401455.1 Gemmatirosa sp.
CGCCCACCAGCGCAGCGCCCCTGCCCGTGCTCGGACGGATCGCAGAGGTCACGCGCGCGATCACGGACGCCGACATCGCGCACTTTGCGGCGGCAACGGGCGATCGGAACCCGCTGCACTTCGACGATACCTACGCGGCGCGCACGCGCTTCGGCGGGCGCGTGGCGCACGGGATGTTGAGCGCCGGGCTGATTTCGGCGGCGATCGCGAACGTGCTCCCCGGGCCGGGGAGTGCCTACAGGTCGCAGACGCTCGCCTTCAAACTCCCGGTGCGACCGGGAGACGTCGTCACCGTCCGGCTGGAGGTGCTGGAACTCGTCGAGGCCAAGCGGCGCGTGCGGCTGTCGACCGTCTGTACCAACCAGCGCGGCGAAACGGTCGTCGAGGGCGAGGCCTGGGTGACGATGCTCGCGTAGCGGTCGCGTTCCGGTCGCGCGCCCGTCGCGACGGAGTCAGTAGTGCCGGCCGAAGCCGACGCGGTAGAGCGGGCGCGCGCTGTCGTGCGGCAGGTCGGAACGTTGAGCGTCGACGGCCGGCATCGAGGCGGGGAGTTCGAATGGCAGCTTCCCCTCGGGCTTCGCGCGCCCGACGAGCACGTCGAGCAGCGCGGCGTCGCTGACGCCGAAGTTGGCGACGACCGCCCGGGCGTGCGCCTTGAGCGGTGTGAGGATGGCCGGGCGATCGAGGTACACGGTCACGACGGTCGGGACGACGGCGCTGACGCGTTTGAACGCCTCGTAATCCGGATCGCCGTCGTGGAAGGCGAGGCTTCCCTCGTGCTGCATCGAGCCGAAGACGTACTGCGGGTGCAGCCGCTCGAACGGCGCGACGAGGCGCATGATTGCCACATCGGCCTGGGTGGGATCGGCGACGACGGTCCACCCCTCGCGCGCTGCGGCGTCGGGCGCAATGCCGTGCAGGTACACGCGGAGCGGGTGCTCCGGCGTGCCGCGACCGACGGCATGGTGCGCTTCGGTTCGCAGGGGGAGGATGGCACCGCGGTTCTCGAGCAGGACGAGCGCACGGCGCTGCGCGTCGAGACCGGCGGCGCGAAACGCCTCTGCACCCACCCGCCGCGCGGCGTCGGCCGGATCGACGTACGGATTCTCGAAGAGGCCGAGGGCGAACTTGAGCGTGAGGACGCGCACGACCGAGGAGTCGAGCCGCGCTTCGGAGAGCTCGCCCGCGCGTACCGCCTCGACGAGCATGTCGGCGCGTTCCGTTCCGCCGAACTGGTCGACGCCGGCGCGGACCGCCTTCACGAACCGGGCGCGCATCGGCAGCGCTTCGACGCCCCACGGCATGCCGATGTCGGCGAACGACGGACGCTCCCCGGCCGGCGCGCCGTCGCGGCACCGGGCGTTGCAGTCGTTCGTGATTGCCCAGTCGGTGAGCACGACGCCCCGATAGCCGTAGTGGCCGCGGAGCAGGTCGGTCACGAGCTGGTGGTTGAATCCGGCCCCGACCGGCTCGACGGGGCGCCCGTCGACGATCGCGCCCTGGAGGATCGAGTACGTGGGCATCACGCCGGCCACGTGCGCGGCGAACCCGCCGAGGAAGGGGCGGACATGGTAGTCGAGGCGGCCGTCCGGGAACGTCGCGAAGCGGCCGTAGGCGTTGTGGCTGTCGTAGCCGTGCTTCTGCGCGCCGTACCCGACCCAGTGCTTGACGATGGTCGCGACGCCGTCGCGGTCGACACCGGCGCTTCCGTGCTGGAATCCTTCGACGTAGGCGCGGACGAGCTGCCCGGCGAGGTCGGCGTCCTCGCCGAAGGTGCCGGTGATACGCGGCCAGCGCGGTTCGGTCGCGAGGTCGGCCTGCGGGGAGAGCGCCATCTGGATGCCGACCGCGCGGTACTCCTGCCGGGCGACGTCGCCGAAGTGGCGCACGAGCGCGGTGTCGCGCAGCGCGGCAAGGCCAAGGGGCTCGGGCCACTGCGAGAACTGTCCGGCGCTGACGCTCGCGCCGAGCACGTACTGGAAGTGGTGCCGCGGATCGGTGCTGATCGTGAGCGGGATGCCGAGCCGACCGCGTTCGGCCACGGCCTGGAGCGCGTTGTTCTCGGTGGCGAGCGTGGCGACGTCGCCGCCGAGGCGGGTGATCATGCTCGTCACCTTGGCGCTGTCGACGAGGGCGCGGTTGGCGGCGGTGTCGTAGCCGGCCGGGGCGCCGGGCCGCGGCGGCCCGAAGCCGCCGAGGGTGCGCGCGGTGCCGTGCATCATCGTGCCGGCCTTCTCGGCGAGCGTCATGCGCGCGACGAGGTCGCGGGCGCGCACGTCGGGCGCGAGGCGCCAGTCCTCGTAGGGATCGAGGGTACCGTTGCGGTCGAGGTCCCGGAAGCGGAGCCCGCCCTGCTCGAGGATCGGGGCGGTGCGCGTGCGGATCGGGGGCTGGGTGGCCGGCGGGGTTGGCGCGGGCGCCGGTTGCGCGCTGGCGAGCGCGGGGACCAGAAGGGCCACGACGGCGGCGAGTGCGGCGGGCGCGTGGTGCGCGCGGAGCGATGCGTGGCGCATACGAGAGCGGGTGGAAGGAGGCGGGGCGCACGCGAAGGTAGCGTTCGGCGCGGGCTTCGCCGGCGCGACGCTGGCGGGCGCGACGTTAACGGGATCTTCACGGGCGCGCGTCGCGTGTTTGTGCGGCCGCCGCGCAGGGTGCCGTAGCGTACGCGGACCGCGCCCTCGCGCGGGCGCCTCCATCGACCCCCGAGCATCGCATGCGTACGCCCCCCGTCGTGCAGTGGCTGCACCGTCTCATCAGCGGACGGTCCGCCGGCGTTGCGGTC
>DASWUT010000943.1:0-7355 GCA_036401455.1 Gemmatirosa sp.
CTCGTGGAGTTCGAGCACCGCCGTCGGCGTGTCCGGCTCGGCGGTGAGGTCCATCGCCGCGGGGGTCAGCGCGTGAAAACGTTCGCAGAACCGGCGGAAGAGCGCGGGCGCGCCCTCGCTCGGGCCGGTGACCTCGGCCCAGTACCGCTTGTGGTGCAGCGCGCCGAGCCCGTCGTCGGGCAGCTGCTCGGGGAGGATGTCCAGCAACCGCCGCAGCCCCTCGTCGAGCGGCGTCGCCGTCACCCCGAGCACCGCCGTGAGCGCGTTCTCGCGCGGCGGCTCGATCGTGTTTCCTTCGGCCAGCATCGTCAGCTGGCTGTCGTTGATGCCGAGGTCGACCCCTGCCGCATCGGCGAGCTTCACCCCGAGCCGCGCGACCGGCAGCGGCATCGGCAGCCGGATGGGCGCGCGGCCGGTGAGTCGCGCGAACCGGTCGAGCAGGTCGCGCATCGACGTGCGCTCGTCACCCGCCACGTCGAGCGCCGCGCCGGCGAGATCGTCGCGCTCGCACGCCCGCGCGAGCGCCTCGCCGCAGTCCTCGGCCCAGATCGGCTGGAACGCGATGTCGCCGCCGCCGAGCAGTGGAAGGGCGGGCAGCGCCCGCACCATGCGCAACAGGAGCGACACGACCGCGTCGCCCGGGCCGTAGACGTTGGCGAGGCGCACCACGGACCACGCGCCCGGAAACCGCGCCGCTTCCAGCTCGCCGGCGAACTTGCTTTGGTGGTACGGCGACGTGCCGCGGTCCGCGCCTAACGACGAGACGTAGACGAAGCGTGGCACGCCCGAGCGCGCCGCCTCGTCCACCATGTGCCGCGTGCCCTCGACGTTGACGCGCTCGTAGGTGACCTCGGGCGGATGTTCGGCGACGGTGCCGACGAGGTGCAGGACGACGTCGCAGCCGCGCGCCGCGCCGGCGACCGACGCCGGGTCGGTCACGTCACCGTCGTGCGCCTCGATGCCGACCCCCGAGCCCGGGCCGCCGGGCGCGTCGGCGTCGCCCGGCGCGGGCCACGCGCGCGCGTCGTCGCTCGCATGCCGCGCGAGCAGCCGCACGCGGTGTCCGTGCGCGAGCAGCGCGCGCACCCCGGCGTCGCCGACGACGCCCGTCCCACCCGTGACGAGGACGCGCATCGCCCTACTCCTCCCCCACGAGCGCCTGCTCCACCGTGCCGAGCGGCCGGAGCGGACGCTGGGCCACCGCCGCGGCGGTGGCCTCGCGCCCGCGAACGCGCAGGTTCAGCAGCTCGACCGCGACCGCGAAGAACATCGCGAAGTACGTGTACCCCTTCGGGATGTGCTGCCCGAACCCTTCGGCCACGAGATTCGTCCCGATCAGCACCAGAAAGCTGAGTGCGAGCATCTTCACCGTGGGGTGCCGGTCGACGAACGTCGCGATCGGGCCCGACGCGCCGAGCATGAAGCCGAGCGCGAGCACGTTCGCGGCGATCATGACGGGGATGTTGTTGACCATCCCGACGGCCGTGATCACCGAGTCGAGCGAGAAGACGATGTCAACGACGGCGATCTGCGCGACGATCGCGGCGAGCGACGCGGTTCGCCGAGATGTCGCCGCGGTGTGCGTCTCCTCGGACGCGTCGAGCTTGTGGTGGATCTCGTACGTCGACTTCCCGATCAGAAAGAGCCCGCCGAAGATCAGGATCAGATCGCGCCCGGTGATCTCGCGCGCCTCGAGCTCGAGGAACGAGAGTGCATCGATCGTGAACAGTGGGGCAGTGAGTCGCGCGAGCCAGCTGATGCTCAACAGGAGCAGCATCCGCGTCACGAACGCCATCGCGAGCCCGAGCCGGCGGCCGGTCGCCTGCTCCGCCGGCGGCAACTTGCCGGCGAGGATCGACAGAAAGATCACGTTGTCGATGCCGAGGACGATCTCCAGCGCGGTGAGCGTGAGGAGGCCGAGCCAGACGGACGGATCGGTGAGCGCGGGCATGCGGTGGTTGCGTGGCAACGACAGGGCCAGCCGGACGGCGTACCTTCCCGCGATGTCTGCCGCACTCCCCATGCCTCCGTCAGCGCCGGTCCCGCCGGACGCCCCGGCGGCCGTCGTCCTGCTCTCCGGCGGCCTCGACTCGGCCACCTGCCTCGCCCTCGCGCGGCGCGACGGGTTCGCCGTCCAGGCGCTGAGCTTTCGCTACGGACAGCGTCACGCGCACGAGGTCGACGCGGCGCGGCGCCTCGCCACCGCCGCGGGGGTCGCGCGCCACGTCGTCGTCGACATCGACCTGCGCACCTTCGGCGGCTCGGCGCTGACGTCCGACCTCGCCGTGCCCAAGGACCGCGCTCCAGAGGCGATGGCCGAGGCGGTCGTGCCGGTCACGTACGTCCCGGCGCGCAACACGATCTTCCTGTCGTACGCGCTGGCCCTCGCTGAGACGAGCGGGGCGGGCGAGATCTACCTCGGCGTGTCCGCGGTCGATTACTCCGGCTACCCCGACTGCCGCCCGGAGTACGTCGAGGCGTTCGAACGCATGGCCAACCTCGCCACGCGGGCCGGAGTGGAGGCCGCGGCCCGGGGCGACGTCGCCCTGCGCCTGCGCACGCCCCTTCTGCATCTGTCCAAGGCCGAGACCATCCGGCTCGGTGTGTCGCTCGGAGTCGATTATGCGGCCACGACGAGCTGCTACGACCCCGACCCCTCGGGCGCGGCCTGTGGGCGCTGCGATGCGTGCATCCTCCGCCGCAAGGGATTCGAGGAGGCCGGGGTGCCCGACCCGACGCGGTACGCCGCGGCTGCGGCGGGGTAGCAGCGGGCGATGTACACCGTCAAGGAGATCTTCTACACCCTGCAGGGCGAGGGCGCCAACGCCGGCCGTGCGGCCGTGTTCTGCCGCTTCGCGGGGTGCAACCTGTGGACGGGGCGCGAGGCGGACCGCCACCGGGCGATCTGCCGGTTTTGCGACACGGACTTCGTCGGTGTCGGGCCCGATGGCGGTCGGTTCGCGAACGCGGCCGCGCTCGCGGCCGCCGTCGCGGACCGATGGCAGGCGGGCACGGGGAGCGCACCGGCCGCCGCGCGCGGCGCCGGCGTGCGACCGCTCGTCGTCTGTACGGGCGGTGAGCCGCTGCTGCAGCTCGACGCGGCGGCCGTGGACGCGCTGCACGCCGCCGGGTTTGAAGTCGCCGTCGAGACGAACGGAACGCAGGCCGCCCCGCCCGGGCTCGACTGGGTGTGCGTGAGCCCCAAGGCCGGCGCGCCGCTCCGCCTCGCTGCGGGCGACGAACTCAAGCTCGTCTACCCGCAGCCCGAGTCCGTGGCTCAGCCGGCGTGCTTCGACGGCCTCGAGTTCCGCTACTTCTGGCTGCAGCCGATGGACGGCCCCGACCGCGCCGTCGTCGCCGCGAACACCGCCGCGGCCGTCGCGTACTGCCTGGCCCACCCACGGTGGCGCCTCTCCGTCCAGACCCACAAGGTGACCGGAATCCGCTAACGCCTGACCGCGTGGCCAGGAACAGCGGTGGTTTTTGTGCTACACGCAGGTGACGCATCCGATACGCGATCTAGGTTCGATCGTGTTCTTCTGGCAGGGCGACGGCTCCCCGCCGTCAGACCGCCCGCCATGCAGCTTCCCTCCCCGTTGCTCCCCCTCCTCGTGGTCCTACTCCCCGCTCGGCGCTCGGCATTCTCGCGCGCATCGACGAGATCTGCGGCCCACCTCGCACTCTCCGCGCTCGGCGTCGCCGGGCTGATGCTCGCCGTCGACGCCGCGCCGGCCGCGGCGGCCCACCCCGGGCACCGCACGTCGTCGCACACCGGCCACACCACGCAGGCGACGACGCATCACGGCCGGAGCGGCGAGAAAGGATCGGGGACCGGGAAGAGCGCCGGCCACCACCGGGCGTCTCACCACGCCGACCGCGCGCACAGCCGGTCGGCCCGCCACCGCGACGCCCACCGGCATACGGCGGTCGAAGTCGCCGAACAGGCGCCGCCCACACCGGCGATCGCGATCCCGCAGTTCGCCCTCCCGGATCTCGCCGTGGCGGCGACGACCTATCCGGCCGGGCGCACCCTCGCCGGGTTCGGCGGTGCGACCGAGACGGCGATGGTCCCCCCGGCGGCCGCCGCCCGCACGCTCTCCGCGCTCACCCACTCGGCGGCCTCGCTCCTCGACGCGCTCGTGTCGCGCGCCCGCAGCCAGCTCGGCACGCGCTACGTGTTTGGCGGGTCCGAGCCCGGCGCCGGGCTCGACTGCAGCAGCTTCGCGCGGTACGCGATGGAGGCGCTCGGGATCCGCCTCCCCCGCACGGCCAACCAGCAGGCGCAGATCGGCCGCCCGATCCCGCGCGACCCGAGCCTGCTGCGGCCGGGCGATCTGCTCACGTTTGGCAGCCGGAGCCACGTCTCGCACGTCGGCATCTACCTGGGCGAGGGGCGTTTCATCCATGCCAGCGTGAGCCACGGCCAGATCATCGAGACGACGATCGATCGCAATCGATCGCTGTTCCGCCGCTGGCAGGGCGCGCGCCGACTGCTGGCCGCAGTCGGCGATTCCGCGGGTGATCCAGGAACCGCGGGCGGCTGAATTCTGTTTGGGGCCGAGCTAAAAACCGGCCGTAGCGGCTTCGTTCGGGAACAAGGCTTGCGTTAAGCAAACGCACGAAGACGTCCTCGTCGAGCCGGATGCGCGACGTCCGGAGGGGCTTTCCCTCCGTCTGACGTCGTGCATCCGGCTCGACGCGCGTCGGGCCTCGTGCCCGCCTGTTTCCGCCCCCGCGCTGCCGTGGCCTGTCTGGTGTCGGCTCTGCGCGCCCACGACGCCGTGCCCATGATCCGTCACGAACGCGCTGCCGCTTCGCTCGCCGTCCTCTCGGACGCGCCACTCCTCGTCCACAGCCACCTGCGCTGGGACTTCGTCTGGCAACGTCCGCAGCAACTCCTGTCGCGCTTCGCCCAGCACGCCCCGGTCCTCTTCGTCGAGGAAGCCGTGTTCGTGGACGACCTCGCGGCGCCGTCGCTCGACATCACACAGCCCGTGCGCGGCGTGACCCGGGTGATCCCGCGCGTCCCGAGTTCGTTCTACCACGACGCCGACGGCACGCTCGCGGTCGTGCGCAAGACGCTGCAGCAGGCGCTCGCCCGCGGCGGCACGCTCGGCAACGGCCAGTTCGCGGCCCCGGTTCAGTGGTTCTACACGCCGATGCCCGCCCCCACGATGCTCGGCGCCTTCGGTGAGCGCGCGGTCGTCTACGACTGCATGGACGAGCTCGCCCAGTTCAAGTTCGCCCCGCCCGAGCTCGTCGCGCGCGAGCAGCTCCTGATGTCGCGCGCCGACCTCGTCTTCACCGGCGGCTACAAGCTCTGGCAGAGCAAGTCGAAGCTGCACCCCAACGTGCACTTCTTCGGCTGCGGCGTCGATTCGACGCACTTCGCCAAGGCGCGCCTCGACAGCACACCCCGCCCGGCCGATCTCCCCGAGCAGGACGCGCCGATCTTCGGCTTCTACGGCGTGATCGACGAGCGGCTCGACTACGCGCTCATCGCACACCTCGCCGCCGCGTTCCCTCACGCGACCATCGCGATGGCCGGCCCGGTCGTCAAGGTCGATCCCAACGACCTGCCCAAGGCGCCCAACATCCTCTGGCTCGGCCAGAAGCAGTACGCCGAACTGCCGCTGTACGCCAAGGCGTTCGATGTCTGCCTGATGCCGTTCGCGCTCAACGAAGCGACCGAGTACATCAACCCGACCAAGACGCTCGAGTACATGGCCGCGGGCAAGCCGATCGTCTCGACCGCGGTCGCCGATGTGGTGCGCAACTTCACGCCGGTCGTGAAGGTCGCGCGCAGCTACGACGGTTTCGCCGCCGCCGTCCGCGCCGCGGTGAACACCCCCGACCCCGCGCTCGTCGCGCGCGGCATCGGCATGGCCGCGGACGCGTCGTGGGAATCGATCGTGACCAAGATGCGCCGCCTCGTCGGCACCGCGGTCGAGCACAACACGCCGAGCGTGGCAGCGACCGGGTCGGGTCGGCTCGCTGTTGGCGGCGGGCGCAGCTCCCGCGGTGTCGGCGAGGAACTCACCGCCTGACCGAATCCGCCCGGGTCGCATGACCTGCCCGCAGCACCACGCACGCCGCGTGATCCTCGCCGATCACGCGGCGTGTCACTTGATACCAAACGATCGACGCTGTCGCGCCGCGCCGGCATGGTCCTCTCGACACGCGGGGGCCTCATGATGCGCACCCCGCCCACCCCTGATGGCCGGCCCGAGGTCTGGGCCGGAGTCGAGTGTACGGTCAACCGGGTTGGTGACCGGTTCTCCGATCAGCTCGAGCGCGGTGGACACGCCGCACGTGAAGACGACCTCGACCGCCTCGCCGCGCTCGGCATCACGGCGCTCCGCTACCCCGTCCTCTGGGAACGCACCGCCGACGTCGACGTCCGACACGCCGACTGGGGATGGGCCGACCGCCGCCTCACGCGCCTGCGCGAACTCGGCGTGCGTCCGATCGTCGGCCTCGTTCACCACGGCAGCGGCCCGGTCGGTACGAGCCTCGTCGACCCGCGCTTCCCCGAGCGGCTCGCACGCTACGCCGGTGCGGTCGCCGAACGCTTTCCGTGGATCGACCGCTGGACGCCCGTCAACGAGCCGCTGACGACCGCGCGGTTCTCCGGCCTCTACGGCCATTGGTACCCGCACGGGCGCGACGATGCGACGTTCGCGACCGCGCTCATGCACCAGGTGCTCGGCGTGCGCGCGGCGATGCGTGCGGTGCGCGCCGTGAACCCGGCCGCGCAACTCGTGCAGACCGAGGACCTCGGCAAGACGCACGGTACCGCGTCGCTCGCCCAGCAGGTGTGGTTCGACAACGAGCGGCGGTGGGTCACGTACGACCTGCTCACCGGCCAGCTCGCGCCCGAGGATCCGATGTGGGCGTTCCTCTCCGGCGCGGGCATCGACGAGCGCGTGCTGCACGACCTGCGCGAGGATCCCTGCCCGCCCGACGTCATCGGCCTCAACTACTACATCACGAGCGAACGGTTTCTCGATCCCCGGCTGCGCCGCTACCCGGCGCACACGCACGGTGGAACCACGTGGGCGCGCTATGCGGACGTCGAGGCGGTGCGTGTGCGTGAGCGCGGCTGCGACGGTCCGGCCGCGCTGCTGACCGAGGCGTGGACGCGCTTCGGCCGTCCGCTCGCGATCACCGAGGCCCACCTCGGCTGCACGCGCGAGCAGCAGCTGCGCTGGCTCGGCGACGTGTGGAACGCCGCGTGCCGCGTGCGCGAGGCCGGCGTCGACGTGCGCGCGGTAACCGCGTGGTCGGCCTTTGGTGCGCACGACTGGGCGAGCCTCCTCACGCGCGAGGACGGCGCCTACGAGACCGGCCTGTTC
>DASWUT010000944.1:0-3545 GCA_036401455.1 Gemmatirosa sp.
TGTCGTTCACCTGGTCGGGCGCGAGCGACCGCCGGCGCCGCACGAGGCCCGCGCGGTCTACCGCCGCGTCGTCGACGGGGCGACGCTGGCGCGGCTCGCGGCGGAGCTGGACGGCGCGGTCGTCCACACGCCCGACGGCACGCGCCTCGCGCCCGCGCCGCAGATCCCCGGCTATGCGGGGCGGTTCTACGACGCGCGTGGCGGTTATTTGTGGGCGCGCGACTGCAACCGCTGGACGGTCGATCGGCTGCGCGCGGTGGGACTCGCTGGGTCGGGGGTGGGGGTGGTGTTCGCGGCGCAGGTGCCGGGGCGCCTCGTCGGCTTCACACCGGTCGCGGACCGTTAGGCGAAAGCCGGGCGACCGCATCGGGCGACCGCGGGTGGAACGGTCAGCCTCAACCAGCCCGTGGGCGCGGCTCGTCGAGCGTCACGGCCCAGACGTCGGGCCCGACGTACGTGTGACTCGCGCGCAATCAGAGCGGCGCGAAGAGCTCGGTCGGCTCGTTCGTGAACGGCTCCCCCGCGGCGTGCCAGGGCCGCGGCACGTCCACGGTCACGAACAGCTCCCCGTAGACGCACTCGTAGACCGGCGCCTCACGGTGGTCACCGCGGTTGAGGGCGTCGACCATGTCGGCCGAATAGTAGACCGGCTCGTCGATCGTCGGACCTGGGAGCGGGAAGGCCATGGCCATATCATCGGCTCGGCGCAGGGCTGGAGGCAAGGGGCGGTGCGGGACGTAGCCCCACGGACCGCGGTCACCGTACCGCCGCCGATTCGCGCCGACAGGATCGAAACGTTGCGGGGTGCTACGAATCGTTGCCGCGGCCAGCGCGCCGGCGGCGCGCCTGTGGCGCGTGTGCAGCCGCCGAGCACTGTCCGGTTCCGGACACCCCGGTCCCGCGAGCGTACAGGCTGTGGCACGCGTCCCGGCCGGTGCACGCTCGCAAACACCGCACTTCCAACGAGTTCGCGACGTGCGCGTGCCGGCACGCCGCTTCCCCTGTCACCTTTCGCGTTCCCGTCCCCCTCTCGATCCGCGATGCCCCTCTTCGCCCCGAAGCCCGCGCCCGACGCCGTTCTCGATCTCGCGCCCGGCACTCCCCTGCTCGCCCTGCGCGACGTCGAGAAGACGGTGGAGGCCGGTGGTACGCGGCACTACCTCCTGCGCCGCGTGTCGCTCGACGTGCGCGCCGGCGAGTTCGTGACCGTGATGGGCCCGAGCGGGGCGGGGAAGAGCACGCTCCTCGCGATCCTCGGCCTGCTGGACCACGCGTGGACGGGCGCGTTCACCTTCGCTGGCCAGGCGGTGCACGCGATGGCGCCCAAACAGCGGACCGCGTTGGGCAGAGCGCACGTCGGGTTCGTCTTTCAGCAGTACCACCTGCTCGACGACCTGACGGTCGCGGAGAACCTCGACGTGCCGCTCGACTATCGCGGGGTCCCCAAGCGGGAGCGGCAGGCGCTCGTCGCCGACGCGCTCGATCGGTTCGGGATCGTCGGCAAGAAGGACCTGTTCCCGTCGCAGCTCTCAGGCGGGCAGCAGCAGCTGGTGGGTGTGGCGCGGGCGGTGATCGCGAAGCCCGCGCTGCTCCTCGCCGACGAGCCGACCGGGAACCTGCACTCGGGGCAGGCGCGGGAGGTGATGGAGCTGTTCGCGCGGTTGAACCGCGAGGGGACGACCGTCGTGCAAGTGACGCACAGCGAGGAGAATGCGCGCTATGGATCGCGGCTCGTGCAGCTGAAGGACGGGTGGGTGGTGGCGGACGACCCCGTTCGGCGTTAGGCCGAGGGCCCACCGTGCTCGCCGACGTCCGCCGGCAGCACGCGCTCGTACACGTCGGCCAGCGGGAGCGCGCAGCCGACCGCCCGCAGCTCCAGCGTCGCGCCGAGTCCCTCGGTCGTGGTGAGGATCCACGCGTCGTCGCGGCGCGCGTAGTGCTCGGTCCGCGCCTGGTCCTGCGCCACGAGCACGTACTCCTGCAGCGTGCCGAGCCGGCGGTAGTGCGCGAACTTCTCGCCGCGGTCGTAGGCCTCGGTGGACGGCGAGAGCACCTAGACGATGACCGCGGGGTTGAGCACGGTGTCCACGTGCGCGTCCTCGAGTTCGGGGCGCCCACAGAGGGCCACGACGTCGGGGTACGTGTAGAGGCCGGTCGGGCTCACCTTCACGCGCATGTCGCCCTGGTATGCCTCGCACGGCCGGCCGCGGAACCGGGCGTGCAAGCCGGCTGCGATGTTCCAGGCGATCAGGTTGTGCATGCGGCTCGCGCCGGTCATCGCGTAGACGCGGCCGTTGACGTACTCACTCCTGTGCGATCCGGCGACGTTAGGCGCAAGCGCCCTCGCCCTGCTTCTGGTGTGCGCCGCGGCGTGCGTCGTCCCCGCGGCGCGTGCGGCGCGCGTCGATCCCGCGGCCGCGCTTCGCGCCGAGTAGTTCCGACATCCCGTCCTGGAATCCGGCATGCTCGCTGACCTTCGTGCCGCGGCCCGCGCCCTCCGCCGCTCGCCCGGTTTCTCGCTGCTCGTCGTGCTCGTCCTCGCGTTAGGCATCGGCGTCAACGTCGCGACGTTCGGCGCCGTCGACGCGCTGCTCTTCCGGCCACCGGCCGCGGTGCGGGACCCCGGCGGCGTGCGGCGCCTCCGGGTCGACATGCCGCGCGCCACGAGCGGCGTATCGTTCAACAACGGGCTGTCGCTCCCCGACCTCGACGCGGTCGCCGCGCGGCGCGGGGCGTTCACGGCCACGGGCGCCTACCTGACCAACTTCACGGTCGTCGGCCGCGGGGCAGGGGCGCGCAAGGCGACGGTGGCGATCGTGGTCGGCGACTACTTCCGCGCGCTCGGCGTCCGGCCAGCGCTCGGACGCCTGCTCACCGCGGCTGACGCGGCGCCGGCGGCCCCGCCGATGGTGGTCGCCACGTACGCGTTCTGGCGCGCGGCACTCGCCGGCGCCCCGGGCCTGGTCGGCCGAACGATCGTCGTGGCCGGCCACCCGGTGACGCTCGTCGGCGTCGCCGAGCGCGACTTCGCTGGCGTCGAGTTGCAGCCGGCGGACCTCATGGGGTCGCTCGCGACGGCGGCGGCGATGGGAATGCCTGTCGAGGCGCTTCGGGGCACGGATTTCAAGATGTTCGAGGGCGTGGCGCGTCTGGCGCCCGGCGTCGACCCGCGCGGCGCCGCCGCGGCTGCGACCGCCGCGGTGCGTGGCGTCGACGCCGTCGGACCGCGCCCCGTCCTCGGCACCGACGTCCGGAGCGGGCGCGTCGTGCGCGCGGACCCACTCCACGACTACTACGGCGGCGACTTCATCGGGAGAGGAAGTCCGGTGCCGCTCTGGATGTTGGGCGCGACCGGGGCGGTACTCCTCGTCGTCTGCGCCAACGTCGCCAACCTGCTGCTGGTGCGCGCCGAGCGGCGCCGGCGCGAGATCGCGACGCGGCTGGCGGTGGGCGCAGCGGCCGGGCGCATCGTGCGGCAGCTGTTCGCGGAAGGGGTCGTGCTCGCCGCGTTCGGCGGTACGTTAGGCCTCGCGCTCGCGGCGGCA
>DASWUT010000945.1:0-7550 GCA_036401455.1 Gemmatirosa sp.
GCCGGGCGTGATGTCGCCATGCGCCGTGTCCGCCGTGATCGTCGCGGGCGGCGTTGCCGGCGTGATCCCGTTGCCCGCCGAATCGAGCGCTGGCGTCGCCGCGGCACTCACCCGGGCCGGACGCGCGCCCTTGCGCGCCACCGGGCGGGTCACCGGACGGGTCGTCGACTGCGCTCCGGCCGCGTGCGCGCCCGCAAACGTGCTCACCGTCGCGATGGCGAGCGCGGCCCAGCGCCAGGTCGCCGACGCGGGCCCACCCGCCGGTGATCCGCGGACGGTGCGCCCGTGCCCCGCTGGGCGGTGTCCGTGATGCATACCTACTCCTCGTCAGACCTGCGACCGCCGACGCTGGCGAGGATCGCCCGGTCGGAGCCCTTCAAGTTGGCAGCCGGCGTGCCAGGCCGGGAGGGTATGTGTGAGAAAAGTCATGATCCGGCGCCGTCGAGCGGCGGCGACGTGGCCCCCGCCGGCACAGGCGCCGCCGGCACAGGCGCCGTCGGTGCATCCGCCGTCGGTGGAGGCGTCGTCGGTGCAGGCGTCGTCCCGGGCACCCCGGCCCCCGCACCCGACCCAACGACGAGCACGGTCTCGCGCCCCGAGAAGGCCAATTGCACCTTGGCCGCGCGCAGCCGGTCGAGCAGCGCGAGGTTGATGCGCTGCTGGATGTCCATGTACAGGTTGTAGTCGGCGCTCGTCACGAAGTACACCGTCTCGACGACGAACGCCGCGTCGGTGATCGCCGAGAAGTGCGTGCGGTCGAGGCGCGTCTGCGGGATCGCCGTCACGACCTCGCGCACCACGCCGGGCACGGTCGCGACGACGTCGGTCGCCGTCCCCGGATCGATCGCGAGCTGGAACACCACGCGCCGCTCGCTCTGGCGCTGGTAGTTGCGGATGCGCGCCTTCAGCAGCTCCGCGTTGGCGATGATGATCTGCTCGCCCGAGATCGACCGAATGCGCGTCGTCTTGAGCCCGACGCTTTCGACCGTGCCCATGTACTGATCGACGACGATGAAGTCGCCGACGACGAACGGCTTGTCGAGCGCGATCGCGAGCGAGGCAAGCAGATCGCCGAGCGTGCTCTGCACCGCGAGCGCGACCGCCACGCCGGCCACACCCAGCCCGGTGATCAACGCGGTGACGTTGATGCCGAGCGCGTCGAGGCCGAGCAGGATCAGCACCACCCAGAGCGTGATCCGCGCGATGACGCCGAGCAGGTTGAGCGACGTCAGCGCGGCCTTGTCGTGCTCCAGCCGGTTGGCGCGCGCACGCGCGAGCCAGTACGCGACGGCTCCGTTCCCCCAGCTCACGAGCTGCAGGTAGAACGCGAGCCGCGCGAGCACGTCGACGCGGTGGTCGTAGCGCTCGGGGAGGTCGAGCCCGGCGCGCGCGATCGCCACCGCGACGACGACGAGAAAGAGCGCCCGGGTGCGACGGACGGCGCCGAGCGCGACGTCGTCGAGCTCGGTCGCGGTGCGCGGCGCGACGACCGACAGGCGCCGGATCAGCAGGCCGCGGACGAGCAGCAACACCCCGAGCGCGACGACGAAGATCGTCCCCGCGGTCAGCCACGCGCGCAGGGGGTTGCCGAGGTAGATCGCGTCAAGCACGTCGCCGACCCGCGCGACGGCGATCGCCTTCACGCCGCCGCGGCCTTGCGACGCGTCCACGCCTCCATCGCGTCGCACGCGTCGCAGTTGCCGCAGTGCCAATCCTCGGGCTCGACCTCCTCGCCGAAGTACTCGAGGATGTAGCGCGTGCGGCAGCGCGCGGTCTGCGCGTAGTCGACGACGGCCTGCAGCTTCTCCTGGTCGCGCGCGCGCCGCTCCTCGTAATCCATCAGATCGAGGCTGAGGTCGACCTGAGTCAGCGGCCCGGCGCCGGGCAGCCGCTCCCACTCGCCACCGCGGTGCTCGCGCACGAGGCCGTGCCGCTTGAGCAGCATCAGCGTGATGCGCGCCTTCCGTCGTGGCACGCCGCTCCGCTCGGCGAGCTCGTCGAGCGGGACCGGCGTCCGCTCGTCGTAGCCCTGAAGCACGATCGCGACCTTCGCCGCCTCCTCGACCTCGGGGTACTTGCCGCCGAGGAAGTAGCTCTGGATGCGACGGTCCTCGACGCGGTAGAGCATCGTGCAGGTGGACGCCTCGCCGTCACGGCCCGCGCGCCCCGCTTCCTGGTAGTACGCCTCGACCGAGCCCGGAAAGTGATAGTGGATCACGAAGCGCAGGTCGGGCTTGTCGATCCCGAGTCCGAAGGCGTTGGTCGCGATGATCGCCTTCAGTTCGTCAGCCATGAAGCGCTCCTGCGCGAGCTTGCGCTCGGCGGGAGCGAGCTTGCCGTGGTACAGTCCGAACTCGTGCTTCCGGTGGTACTTGTCGCTGAGGTGCGCGTGGATCCGTTCGGCTTCCTTGATCGTCGCCACGTAGATGACGCCGACGCCCGGCGTGGCGTCGATGATCTGGCGCAGCGCTTCGTCCTTCGCCGTGTCGTTGACGGTGCGGCGGACCTCGAAGCGGAGGTTGGGCCGGGCGAAGCCGGTGATCGTCACGTGCGGATCGCGCATCCCGAGCTGGCGCACGATGTCGTCGCGCACCTCGGCGGTCGCGGTCGCCGTGAGGGCGAGCACCGGTGGCCGACCGAGTCGCTTCACGACGGATCCGAGCGTGAGGTAGTCGGGGCGGAAGTCGTGCCCCCACTGCGAGACGCAGTGCGCCTCGTCGACGACGAACAGGCTGACCGTGCGCTGGAGCAGGCGGTCGAAGAAGTCGCGGTCCTTGAAGCGCTCCGGGGTGACGTAGAGGATCTCGCCCTCGCCGTCGTCGATCGCGCGCTCGGTCTCGCGCGCCTGGCGCGTCGTCTGGTGCGAGTGCACCGCGAGCGCGTCGACGCCCTGCGCCTGCAGCTTGTCCTGTTGGTCCTTCATCAGCGCGATGAGCGGACTGACGACGAGCGTCAGGCCGGGGAGCACCAGCGCGGGGAACTGATAGATCAGCGACTTGCCGCTGCCGGTGGGCATGACGACGAGGGTGTCCTCGCCGCGGAGCACGTGCTGGATCGGTTCGAACTGGCGGTACTGAAAATCGTCGAAGCCGAACCGGTCGGCCAAAATGACTTTCGCCCGCGCGCGTGTGAGCGACGCGGGAACGTCGGAGGTCTTCATGTCGCGGATTTGGGCAGGATTCGGACCCGGCGACCGAGCGCGCCTTGGCCTTCCCATTGCACGAGGGCGGCGTCGGGCGAGCGCGCGCGGCGCCGGCCGGCGCGCCGCCGAACCTCAGTGCATACCCAGCTCTCGGAGAACAGATGCCCGAAGATCCTGCCGCCGGGTCGCGTGACCTCGAGCGGTTGAGCGCCCTGCAGTCCGACCTCGCCGAGGGCGAGCCGGACGTACGAGGCTGGCCGGTGGTGTCGTCCAACGGCCCGACCGTCGGCACGGTCGCCGACCTGCTCGTCGATCCGCGCGCGGGCGAGATCGTCGCCTTCGAAGTCGCGCTGCTCGGCGCGGATGGGACGAGCGCCGGTGCGCGCGCGCGGGCTTCGGTGCGCGCGGCGTACATCGACGATGCGGCGCGCCGCGTCGTTGTCGATGCGGCGGCCCCTGCCAGCGAGTATTCGAGCGGATATTCGGGACGATCGTCGGGCGCCGGCGCGGACGCTGCCGCGTCGCCGACGGTCGAGCGCCGCGCCAACCGCGTCGACGACGCGAGCGCGCTCGACGACGACGCGGCGATCGATCCGCGCGAGCTGGATGCGCAGGTGCGCATCGAAGAGGGCGCGACCGTCGACGACGAGGCGCCCGTGGCGGGCGTCCGGTACGAGGGCGAGGAGCACACGCCGCACGACTACGGGCGTCCCGACGAAGCGTACGGCCCGGAGTACGGCGACGGCCGCATCGGCTTCGACCGGATCGTGAGCCGCGACCCGTCGCTCGCCGGCGCGCCGGACCTCGACGCGGCGGACGTGGACGCCGCGGATGCGGACGCGCCGGCCGTGCGGATGGGTGCCGCCTCGCGCGTCGTGCGTTACCGGCGGTACGCGGACGCGTACGCGGGGCCGGACGCGACGCGCTGAGCGCGGATCTCCGCGCGCCGCGCCGCGTACCATCGCCATGCTCATCCGCCGCGCGCCCGATCTCACCGCCGCCGACATCACGCCCGAGTCGCGCTTCCTCGACCGCCGTCGCTTTCTGCGCGAGGCGGGCCTCCTCGGCGTCGGCGCGACGGGGATCGTCGCCTCGCTCGGCGCGGGGCTGGGGGTGACAGGGCTCGATGCGTGCACGAGCGGTGACGCCACGCCCGCGGGTCCCCCGGCGCCCGACCGCGTGACCGCGTACGACGACGCGACGGGCTACAACAACTACTACGAGTTCGGCACCGACAAGGACGACCCGAAGACCAACGCCGGCGCGCTGCGCACGCGGCCGTGGAGCGTGGCCGTCGAGGGGCTCGTCGCGCGGCCGGCCGTCTACCAGCTGGACGACCTATTTCGCGGCATGACGCCCGCCGAGCACGTGTACCGTCATCGGTGCGTCGAGGCGTGGTCGATGGTCATCCCGTGGCTCGGCTATCCGCTCGGCGACGTGCTGCGCCGACTGCAGCCGCAGCCCGCCGCGCGCTTCGTCGAGTTTACGACGCTGCTCGATCCGGCCCAGATGCCGGGGCAGCGCAGCAGCGTGCTGCCCTGGCCGTACATCGAAGCGCTGCGACTGGACGAGGCGATGCACCCGCTCACGCTGCTCGCGACGGGGATGTACGGCAAGGTGCTGCCCAACCAGAACGGCGCGCCGCTTCGCCTCGTCGTGCCCTGGAAGTACGGCTTCAAGGGCGCGAAGGCGATCGTCAAGATTCGCCTCACCGATCGCCAGCCGCAGACGACGTGGAACGCGGCCGCGTCCGATGAATACGGCTTCTACGCGAACGTGAACCCGGCCGTCGATCATCCGCGCTGGACGCAGGCGAAGGAGCGCCGGGTCGGCGAGTTCCGCCGCCGCGCGACGCTGCCCTTCAACGGGTACGCCGACCAGGTCGCGTCGCTGTACGCAGGGATGGACCTCGTGCGCAACTTCTGACGTCATGAGCACCCTCGTCGGCCCGCGGCCCGGCCCACCGCTCCCCTGGCTCCGGCCGTGGTTCGAGCGCGCCGGACGGCCACTCGCCCGGGTGCTGGGACGCGACTGGGGACGCGCGCTCGTCTGGGCCGCGTCGTTCGTCCCGGCCGTGTACCTCGCCTGGCAGCTCTGGCTCGCCTTCCAGGGAGAGCCTAACGACCTCGGGCGCGAACCCGTCAAGGGACTCGAGCACGCGACGGGCGAGCAGTCGATCCGCTTCCTGCTCATCACCCTCGCGGTGACCCCGGTTCGCCAGCTCACCGGATGGAACTGGCTCGCGAAGTACCGCCGCGTGTTCGGGCTCGTGATGTTCGCCTACGCGACCGCGCACCTCGTCACGTACGCCGCCCTCGACCTCGAGCTCAACCTCGGTGACCTCGCGCGGGAGATCGTCAAACGTCCGTACCTCGTCGTCGGCTTCGCGGGATGGCTCGTGCTCGTGCCGCTCGCCGTCACGAGCACGACGGGGTGGATCCGGCGGCTCGGTGGGCGGCGGTGGAACGCGCTCCACCGGTTCACCTACCTCGTCGTGGTCCTCGGGATGGTCCACTACTGGATGAGTCAGAAGAAGGACCACACCGAGCCGGTCATGTGGGGGCTGGCGTTCGTCGCCGTGTTCGCGTGGCGATGGTGGCGCCGCACGCCGGCCGCGCCCGCTTCGGTGGAGCAGCCAGCGGTCGTCTGACCGCGCGCGATCCTTTCTGTGACGGCCGTCACAGCAGGCGAGCGATCTCGGCGCGACTCGGCCGGACATCGTCATGGATCCTGCTGAGTACGGAAGTACTGGAACGCAATCCGCATACGACCGCGTGCGCGCCGGGCGGACATCCGACCGGCGTGACCACCCTGAGGACCCAACGATGACCAAGCTGATCACGACTCTCGCGACGCTCGCGATATTCCCCCTGGCGGCCTCCGCCCAGTCGACCACCCCGCAGCAGCCGGCGACCGGCACGAGCAGCGGCACGGCGATGGCCCCGTCGGGCATGCAGGACAGCACCGCGCCCCGGCCGCGCCCGCGCACGGTGCGGCACCGTCACGTGACGAGCGTCAGCCACACGACGGTCGCGACCTCGACCGGCGATACGGCGAGCGTCTCGACGATGAGCCGAAGCTCGTCGGTGCGTCCGAGCCGCCGCAGCCGCATGCGCGACAGCAGCAGCATGTCGTCGGGCGCGATGAGCGGCGGCAGCATGAGCGGTGGTAGCATGAGCGGCGGTATGTCGGGCGGCATGGCCGATTCGTCGATGGGCGCGAGCGGGTCGGCTGGGATGCGCTCGCATCGCGCGCGGACGCGCCGGCAGCGCACGGACACGACGCAGTCGCCCGCCAGCGACATGAGCGGCGGCACGTCGGGCGCCGCGACCGGATCGACCGGTACGACGGCCTCGCCGCCGCGCAACGGTTCGACCGCCCCGTCGGGCAGCACGCCGTCGAGCACGACGCCGCCGCGCTGACCTCCGCGCACGGACTGGACACGACGCCCCGGCGCGCTACGGCTCGCCGGGGCGTCGTGTGTTCGCCCCGTCCGCGAGTGCCCCGCCCGCGAGGCGCCCGGAGCGGGTTACGTTCCCGCGATGCCGAACCGTGCCGCGCCCCGCCTTTCGTGCTACGCCGTGACGGCGCCCGGTCTCGAGCCGATCGCGGCTGCGGAGCTCGGGCCGCTCGTCGCCTCGCCCGTCGCGGCCGACGTGGGCGGCGTCGGTTTCGAAGCCACCCTCCCCGAGCTGTACCGCGTCAACCTGTGGTCGCGCGTGTCGAGCCGCGTGCTCGTCCGGCTGGCCGAGTTCGAGGCGGCGCACTTCTCCGAGCTGCAGGCCGGCTGTGAGCGGATCCGGTGGGAGCGCTTCGTCGGGCCTCGTGATGGCGTGCGTATCCGGGTCACCTGTCGGAAGTCGCGCCTCTACCACTCCGACGCCGTGGCCGAACGGGTCGGCGAGGCGATTCGGCGCCGCACGGGCGCGGTCGTCGTCGATGCGGGGGGGCACGAGGACGACGACACGGGCGACGCGCAGCTCGTCGTCGTTCGCCTGCTGCACGACCGGTGCACGGTGTCCGCCGACAGCTCGGGCGAGCTGCTGCACCGGCGCGGCTACCGCCAGGTGGTCGCGAAGGCGCCGCTACGCGAGACGCTCGCCGCGGCGTTGCTTCTCGCGGCCGGTTACGACGGAAGCGGCCCGTTGCTCGACCCGCTCTGCGGGTCCGGGACGATCCCGATCGAGGCCGCGTTGGTCGCGCGTCGCATTGCCCCCGGGCGACACCGTGCGTTCGCCTTCGAGCGCTGGCTCGATTTCGACGCCGCGGCGTGGCACGCCCTGCGCGCGCGGGCCGACGAGGGCGTGCTGTCGTTTGCGCCGCAGCCGATCGCGGGGAGCGACCGGGACGCCGGGGCGGTGCAGGCCGCGCGTGCCAACGCTGAGCGCGCGGGCGTGGCCGAGGACGT
>DASWUT010000946.1:0-4361 GCA_036401455.1 Gemmatirosa sp.
GTCGCGGCGGCCGCGCTCGTCGCGACGTACCCGCTGGCGCGCCAGCTCATCTTCCCGCCTGCGGTGCCGCGCTACGTGCCGCGCGACCCGCTGCTGCGGCAGATGCCGGTGGCGCTCTTCCCGGTGCCGACCGGGCGGCCCGCGCGCGCGCTGATCCTCTTCTTCGGGAACGACATCGGGTTCTGGCGCGCGCACCAGGAGCTCGCCGAACGGCTGGCCGCGCGCGGGTTCGACGTGGTGGGGGTGGACGTGGTGAAGCTGTTGCCGACGCTTCCGTCGACGACGCCCGAGGTCCGCGACAGCGCGTTCGCCGCGTACGTGCGGCCGCTCGTGCGGCGGGTGCGGCGGGAGTTCGGGGTGCTGGACGTGCCGCTCGTCGTCGCGGGGCACTCGTTCGGGGCCGACATCGCGATCTGGACGGCGGCGTACGCGGCGCCGGCAGGAACGGTCGGGGTGCTCGCCATGGGCCCGGGTTCGCGGGGGCACCTCGGCCTCTCGCCCATCAACCCGCTCGAACGATTGCAGAACCCGACGGGGCCGGGGACGTTCTCGACCGCCGACGCGGTACGGGCGGCGGCGCCCTGGGTGCGGTTCGCGGTGGTGCGCGGGGGGGGCGACCTGTACGCCGAGGCCGATCCGGCGCTCGTCGCGGCGGGGGGCGCGCGACTGCACCGCACCCTCGTTCCGCTCGCCGGGCACGCGTTCCGCCGCCTGTTGATTGCCGGCCCGCTCATCGAGCGCGACGTCGAGTGGCTGCTCGACAGTCTTGCGGTACGACGCCCGGCGATGCCGCCGCCGGCGCCCGCGCGCGCGCCGGCGTCGTGAGCGGCGCGCGCCCGCACGTCGTCGTGACCCGCTGCCTGCCCGAGGCGGTCGAGGCGGCGCTCGATGCCCGCTACCGGTGCACGTTCAATCCGGCGGACGTGCCGATGAGCGGCGCCGCGCTGGCTGCCGCGCTCGCCACCGCGGACGGCCTGCTGCCGGTGGTGAGCGACCGGCTGGACCGGGCGGTGTGGCACGCGGCGCGGGACATCACCGGCGGGGCGCCGCTTCGCTGCCGCGTCGTCGCGAACTGCGGCGTCGGCGTCGACCACATCGACCTCGACGCGGCGCGGGTGGCGGGCGTGCCGGTGACCAACACGCCCGACGTGCTCACCGAGGACACCGCCGACCTCGCGCTCGCGCTGCTGCTGATGGCCGCGCGCCGACTCGGTGAGGCGGAGCGCCTCGTGCGCGCCGGCCGCTGGGCGGGGCTCGCCCCGACGCACCACCCCGGCCGCTCGCCCGCGGGCAAGATGCTCGGCGTGGTCGGGTACGGGCGCATCGGGCGGGCGCTCGCGCGCAAGGCGCACGACGCGCTCGGGATGCGCGTGCAGTACCTGGCGCGGCGCCCCGTGGCCGACGCGGAGCCGTGGGCGACGGCGGCGCCATCGCTCGACGCGCTGCTCGAGACGAGCGACGTGGTCTCGCTCCACTGCCCGGCGACGCCGGAGACGCACCATCTGATGAACGCGGCCACGCTCGCGCGGATGCGCCCGGGGGCGATTCTCGTGAATACCGCGCGCGGCTCGGTGGTCGACGAGGGCGCGCTCGCGGCGGCGCTGCGCGACGGGCCGCTCGCCGCGGCGGGGCTCGACGTGTACGAGCAGGAGCCGGCCGTGCACCCCGCGCTGCTCGCGCTCGAGAACGTCGTGCTGCTGCCGCATCTCGGCAGTGCGACGGTCGAGACGCGCACGGCGATGGGAATGCGCGCGGTCGCCAACCTCGACGCCGTGTTTGCCGGGCGGGCGCCGCCGGACCGCGTGCGCTGAGGCGTGCGGGCAGCGGGTGGCGCGCAAGGTGCAGCCGCAGCCGAGCTCGATACCCGGCCCGCGTTTCCCTCCCGCTCCCGCCCCGAGGCGCCATGCGCACGACCATCGCCCCATTCACGCGCCGCCCGCTCGGCGCGACCGTTCTGACGCTGCTCGCCGGGGGCGCCCTGCTCGCCGCGGCACGGCCCGCGCCCGGACGGCGGACGTCGCCGACGCACGCGGCGGTCGCGGGCGGGGCGCAGCCGGACACCACGCGCCCGCGGGTGACCGGGGGCAACGATTCGGTGAGCGGGGCGTATCTGGCCGTGGTCGGTGGCTGCAACGACTGCCACACCGGCAACTGGGACGAAACGATGGGAAAGACACCCGACGCCGACCGCCTCGCCGGCAGCACGATCGGCTACCGCGGCCCGTGGGGAACGTCGTACGCGGCGAACCTGCGCCTCGTCGTGAGCCGGATCCCCGAGGACCGGTGGGTGCAGATCCTCACGACCGCCGACGGCGGGCACGGCCGCCCGCCGATGCCGTGGATGAATACGGCCGCGATGAACGACGCCGACCTTCGCGCGCTCTACCGCTACATCCACGCGCTCGGCCCCAAGGGCGAGCGCACGCCGCGCCCGGTGCCGCCGGGACAGGAGCCAACGACGGCGTACGTCTCGATGGTGCCGCAGGGTGGGCCAGGCGGTGGTGCGCCGGCCGCGGCGACTCCGGCGGCCAAGTCGCCGAGTGCGGCGCGCGGCTCCGGCAAGCCCCAGCGGTAGGCGTGCGGCGCGGAGTTTTGGAGTGACGCCGGGCGCGGCGGGCGCGGCGGCGGCCGAGCAGGCGCGGGCGGCGACCGAGGCGCGCTACCGGGCGCTGGTCGAGGCGTCGTCGGCGGTGGTGTGGCGCACGGACGCGCGCGGCGCGATCGTCGAGGAAACGCCGAGCTGGGGCGCGTTCACGGGGCAGACGTGGACGGCGGGGGTGGACAGCTACCGCGATTGGGGGTGGATCGGGGCCGTCCACCCCGACGACCGCGAGACGGTGCGCCGCACGTGGCAGACGGCGCTCGACGCCGGCACGCTCTACCAGTGCGACTACCGGTTGCGGCGGCACGACGGGGTGTACCGCACGATGTCGGCGCGAGGCGTACCGGTGGTCGCACCCGACGGACAGTTGCGCGAGTGGATGGGCGCGAACACCGACGTCACAGACGAGCGCGCCGCCGCGGTACACCGCGAGAAGCTGTACCGGCGGACGCAGCTGCTCTACGAGGTCACCGCGGCGCTGGCCGGCGCGCGTACTGCCGCGCGGATCGCCGACGTCGTCGTCGGGTCCGCGCTCCCCGCGCTCGGCGCTGGCGGCGGCGCGCTGGCGATGCTGCGCGGGGCGGTGGGCGACCCCGGGGCCGAGGTCGCGATCGTGCGGGGGTACCACGCGGAGCCGGTCGGGGCGGCGGCGTGGCGGACCTTTCCACTCACCCGAGCGACCCCGGTGGGCGAGGCGATCCGGACGGGGCGGCCGGTGTCGGCCGAGTCGCCGGCGGCGATCGCGGCGGCGTACCCGGACGCCGCGGCGCGGCTCGCCGCGATGGGGGTGGCCGCGCTCTGCGTGGTGCCGCTGATCCCCGACCCGGCCGACCCGGAGCGGGTGCTCGGGGCGCTGACGTTCACGTACCCGACGCCGCACGTCGTGACCGGCGGCGAGTGGGCGCTCGTCGAGGCGCTCGGGGGCCAGTGCGCGCTCGCGCTCGACCGGGTGCGGCTGTTCGACGCGGAGCGGGCGGCGCGAGCGGAGGCGGAGCTGGCGCAGCGGCGCGCGGAGGAGGCGAACCGCGCGAAGTCGCAGTTCCTGGCGAACATGAGCCACGAGCTGCGCACGCCGCTCAACGCGATCGGCGGGCACGTGCAGTTGATCGAACTGGGGATCCACGGACCGGTGACGGCGGCGCAGGCGGAGGCGCTCGACCGGGCGCAACGCGCGCAGCGACACCTGCTGGCGCTCATCAACGACGTGCTCGACTTCTCGCGGGTCGAGGCGGGGCGGGTCGCGTACGACCTGCAGCCGGTGGTGCTGCGCGAGGTGCTGGCCGACGTGGGGCTGCTGATCGAGCCGCAGCTCGCGGCCAAGGGGCACGCGTACGATGTGCGGTTGCCGGACGACGGGGTGCGGGTCCTGGCCGACCGGGAGAAGCTGCAGCAAGTGCTCGTGAACCTGCTCGCCAACGCGGTGAAGTTCACGCCGGCGGGGGGCATCGTCGGTGTGTCGGTCGCCGCGCGAGCCGAGACGCCCGGGCTGGTCTACCTGCGGGTGAGCGACACGGGGGTGGGCATCGCGGCGGACCAGATCGAGGCCGTGTTCGATCCGTTCGTGCAGGCGCACGCGGGGCTGACGCGTCCGCACGAGGGCACGGGGCTGGGGCTGGCGATCTCGCGCGCGTTCGCGCGGGGGATGGGCGGGGAGTTGCGGGCGCGGAGCGCGGTGGGGCGGGGGTCGGTGTTCACGGTGAGCCTGCAGGAAGCGTCGTGAGACCCACGGCGTCCCGTCCGGGGGGTCAGTAGAGCCGGA
>DASWUT010000947.1:0-1816 GCA_036401455.1 Gemmatirosa sp.
CAGATCGCGACGCAGGTCTACTGGCACGCGCCCAACGTCAGCAAGCAGATCGTCGTCGGCGAGCGCGACACCACCGTCCTGCCCACCGACAATCAGTTCTACCGCGACCGCTTCGGCATCGTCCAGAACGAATTCCCCGACTCGATCCGCCTCGGCGAAGGGCGCGACGTCGCCGACGTACCGCATCCGCTCGCCCCGGGCGGTCCGACGGTCTACGACTACGCGATCGCCGATTCGAGCGCGCTGCGCATCGGGCCGCGCACGGTGTGGATCATCGAGGTGCGGACCCGCCCCAAGGATCCGACGAAGCCGCGCCTCGTCGGGTCGCTGTTCATCGACCGCGACGCGGGGCGCCTGGTCCGCCTCGCCTTCACTTTCACGCGCCCCGCGTACCTCGACCCGCGCAACGAGGACGTCTCGATCGTGCTCGAGAACGCCCTGGTCGAGGGGCGTTTCTGGCTGCCGCGCCGTCAGGAGGTCGAGGTGCGGCGTGCGGGCACGTTCCTCGACTTCCCCGCGCGCGGCATCATCCGCGGCCGCTGGGACGTGAGCGACTATGCGGTCAACACCGAGATCCCGCTGCAGACCTTCGCCGGTCCGCCGCTCGAGTTTCGACCGCCCGAGGAGCGGCGCCGCTATGCGTTCCGCGAGCCGCACGTGCTCGACGCGCTTCCGCCCGACGTCACGCTCGCGAGCGACGAGGACGTGCGGCACGTGCGCGCGCTCGCCCAGGCCCTCGTCCAGCGCCGCGCGCTCGAGGCCGCGCGCCGCGGCGCGCTGTCCGCGCGTTCGATCTCGGACTTCGTGCGGGTCGACCGGGCCGAGGGGCTCGCGCTCGGGGTGGGCGGGGTGGTGCGGCCGGCGCCGAGTGTGGCGCTCGGGGTCTCGGGCCGGTACGGGATCGACGACCATCAGGCGAAAGGGCGCCTCACGCTCGGCACGACGACGGCGTCGGGCGCAGGCGTGCGCGTCGAGGCGTTCCGCGATTTCCGCGAGGCCGGCGACGTGGCCGAGGTCTCGCGCGCGCGCAACTCGCTCGCCGCGCAGGAGTTTGGGAGCGACTGGACCGACCCGTACGACGCGCGCGGGTTTGCCGCGACGGCCACGCGACCGTTAGGCACGGGCGGGCTGCGGGCGAGCGCGACGGCAGGCTACGAATGGCAGCACGCGCTCGCCGTGCGCGCCCGCCCGGCGACCGGCCGTTACGAGCCGACGCTCCCCGCCGACGCCCTCCACGAGGCGCGGCTCGGCGCCGCCCTCGAACGCGCCGCCGACGAGGGCCCGTTCGGCACGAGTGTCCGCGGGGCCCTCCGCGCCCTCGCCGCGCGCACCTCGCTCGGCTGCGGCACCGGGCTCTGCACCGCGTTCGGCCGCCTCGGCGCCGAGCTCGGCGTGGAGCGGCCCTTCGGGAACGGTGCCCGCGGCGAGCAACGGCTCGTCCTCGAGACCGTCGCGGCCGGCGCGGTCGGCCGCGTGCCGGTACAGGAGCTCGCCTACTTCGGCGGCCCGGTCACCGGCCCGGGCTACGACTTCCACGCCCTCGCCGCGCGCGGCGGCGCGAGCCAGCGCGTCGAGTGGCGCTTCCCGGTACCGTTCCCATCGCTCTCGTTAGGCCGATACGGCCGTTCGCCGGCGACCCTCACGCTCGCGCCGTACGCGCACGCGGTCTACGTCGCCCGCACCGGCGACGCGCCGCGCGCGGTGCCCGGCGGGGCGGGGTGGTATCCGGCGTTCGGCGCGGGGGCGATCGGCTTCTTCGACCTCGTTCGGTTCGACGTCGCGCGCGGTACGGCACGCGGCGGGCGCTGGCTCTTTT
>DASWUT010000948.1:0-7026 GCA_036401455.1 Gemmatirosa sp.
GGCGGGCATCGCGGTCAGCGGCGCGTTGCTCGCCGCCGACTCGCTCGAGGGGCGCGCGACCGGCCGCCGCGGGTCGATGGTCGCGGCGCGCTACATCGGCGCGTGGTTCGCCGGCCTCGGGCTCGAGGCCGCGGGCGACTCGGGCTACTTCCAGCGCGTGCCGATGGCGAGCCTCGACTCGGTCGCACGTCGGAACGGCGCTCACACGGTCGAACTGCTCGACAGCTTCACCGCCCGCGACTCGCTTCCTGCCGCACGGCGCCTCACGGGCGGCAACGTCGTCGCGATCCTCCGAGGCGGCGACCCCGCGCTCCAGCGCGAGGCCATCCTCGTCGACGCGCACTACGACCACCTCGGCATCGGCACGCCAGTGGCCGGTGACTCGATCTACAACGGCGCGGACGACGACGCGTCGGGAACGGCCACAGTGATGCTCGTCGCGCGCGCGCTCGCGGCCGGGCCGCGGCCCAGGCGCAGCGTGATCTTCCTCGCCGCGACGGGCGAGGAGGTAGGGCTCGTCGGCACGCGCTGGTACATCCGCCACCCCGCGTGGCCGCTCGCGCGCACGGTCGGCAACCTGGAAATCGAGATGGTCGGCCGCCCCGACCCACTCGCCGGCGGCTCGGGACGCGCGTGGCTCACGGGGTACGAGCGCTCGACGTTAGGCGACGAGCTCCGCGCCCACGGCATCCCGCTCGTCGCCGACCCGCGCCCGTCGCAGAACTTCTTTCAGCGCAGCGACAACATCGCCTACGCGTGGCTCGGCATTCCCGCGCACACACTCTCGTCGTACAACCTGCACGCGGATTACCACCAGCCGACCGATGAAGCCGATCGCATCGACTACGAGCACATGGCCGCCGTCGTGAACGCGACCGTGCGCGCGGTGCGGCTCATGGCCGACGGCCCGCGCCCGGCGTGGAAGCCCGGGCAGCAGCCGCAGGCGCCGCCGGGCGTGCGCGAGAAGCTCGGGGTCGCCCCGTGAGCGCGCCGCCGCTTCCACCGGCACCACCGGCCGCAGTCGCGCCGCAGCCCGATCCCGCGCCCTTCGACCTCGCGCGCTACCGCGACCGGAAGCGCGTGCTCCTGCTCTTCGCGTCCGTAGCCGCCGACCCCTCGCTCGCTGCAGAGGACGCGGCGCTTCGCACGCGCGCGGCCGGCGTCGAGGACCGCGATCTCGTCGTCGTGCGCGTGCTCGAGACGGGCACGAGCACCGCGGACGGGCAACCGTTAGGCACCGGCGATGCGGCCGCGCTCCGCCGCCGGCTGCGGGTCGAGGCGGGGCGGTTCACCGCGGTGCTCGTCGGCAAGGACGGGCACGTCGCGATGCGGTCGCACGAGCCGGTCGTCGCGGGGAAGCTGTTCCCGACGATCGATGCGATGCCGATGCGGCGCGAGGAGATGCGGCGGCGCGGGGAAGGGTAGGGATCCCGCTCGGCGTCCCCGCGTGGCCCCGCGCCGCCGATGCGCCGGACGACGCGCTACCGCGCGCCCTTCGTCGCCGCCCCGTTCCCGCCCGGCGCCGTGCCGCCGTGCTCCGGCGCCCCCGGCACCGGCCCCGCGTTGTTCGCCGACGTCGGCAGCGAGTCCTCGCCCACCTGCCGCATCATCACGTCCGTCGGCTCGCGGAACGTGCGGTGGTGCACCGTCCACGCCATCGTCCAGAACGCGGCCGCCGCGATGATCGTCGCGATCGCCGGGGCCCAGCCCTCCTTCTTGAACGGCACGTGACGGTTGGGCGGAAAACTGGGGACTGACGCCATGAGACCGGCAGTTCGGGACGCGGGGTGAGTGAGGGTGAAGCGCCGCGCAATCTACACACGACGGATGGGAGCACCACCTGGCGCACGCCCGATGCTGCCGCGCCCGTACTTCGCCCGGATCGCGTCGACCGCTCCCGCGAGCCGCCGGTCGCGCTCGGTCTCGTCGCCCGCCGCCGTCGGCGCGTCGAAGATGGAGAGCTGCGCCGCGCGCTCCGCCGTCGGCGCGAGCACTTCGAGGCCCACTCCCACCAGCCGTAGCGGCGGCCGCCAGCCGAGGCGCAGCCGCGCGAACAGCGCCCGTACCACCGGCGCCACGGCGGCGACCGTCTGCACCGGCTCGGTCAGCGTTTGCGAGCCCGAGCGCACCGCGAACTCCGCGCTCTTGAGCTTGACGACGACGCGACGTGCCGTGTGCCCATCCGCGCGCAGATCGTCGACGACGCGCTCTGCGAGCCGCAGCAGCTCGCCGAGCAGCACGGCGTCGTCGGCCACGTCGCGCGGGAACGTGTCCTCGCGCGAGTGCGATTTCGCGCGCGCCCGCGCCGCGACCGGCCGCGCGTCGATCCCGCGCACGCGCTCCCAGAGCCACGCACCCCCGCGCGCGCCCAACAGCCCCTCGAGCGCCGCGCGGTCCACGGCGCGCGCGTCGTCCACCGTGCGGAGCCCCAGGCGCGCGAGCCGCTCCGCGAACACCGGCCCCACGCCCGGGATGTCGCCGAGCGCGAAGCGGCGCATGAACTCGGCCTCGTTGCCGGGGGCGACGACGTGCACCCCCGTCGCACCAGTGCCCGGCTTGGGCTTCGCGATCTCGACGGCCATCTTCGCGACGAGCTTGGACGTCCCACCGCCTAACGACACCGAGTAGCCGGTCTCGTCCAGGACGGCGCGGCGGATGCGGTGCGCGGTGGCCTCGAGCGGCTCGCCGCCATAGACGGCCTCGGTGCCGGTGAGGTCCAGGTATGCCTCGTCGACGCTGGCCGGCTCGAACGTCGGCGCGAAACGCGCGAGCACGGTGAAGATCGCGCGGCTCGTACGCGCGACGATGTCACGGGGCACGGGCACGACGAGCGCGCCGGGGCAGCGGCGGATCGCCATCGCCGTCGGCATCCCCGCCCGAACGCCGAAGGCGCGCGCCTCGTAGCTCGCCGATGTCACCACCCCGCGCCCTTCGGCCGAACCGCCGACGATCAGCAGTCGCGCGCGCCCCGCACCCTCCGGGTCCGCCGCGCGCGCGCATTGGGTGAAGAACGCGTCGCTGTCCGAGAGCAGGATCCGGCGCGCCGCTGGCGCGCCGCTCACGGCGCGCCGCTCAAGGCGCCCTCACCACGCCGGGATCCCCTCCGGCGCCACCCGTCCGCGCGCGGCCACCGGCCAGCGCGTCTCGATCACGTCGTCGCGGACGCCATACATCATGTCGTTGAGCGCGACCGCGACGCACACGTGGTTGGGCACCACGCGCACCTGCTCGCCCACCGCGGGGCGCCAGTCCGTGTGCGAGAGGTCCAGGATGCCGTGCTCCTCACTCATTCGCGTGACGACCACGTCCGGCTGGTCGACGAGCGCGCCGAAGCCGTCGAGCGCGTCGCTCCCCTCGCGGCCTAACGACTTGCTTCCCGCGTCGATCACCGCCTGCCCCGGCACGGCCGTGCTGACGACGGTGGCGAGCACCGAGAACGCGCACTCGTCCCACTCGCACGCGCCGATCTCCGCCGTGATCCGGTCGTTGTAGACGTACGTGCCCGGCCGCACCTCGGTGAGCTGCGGGATCTCATGCATCCGCCACGCGGCCGGCGTCGAGCCGCCGCTCACGATCCGCGGCGGTAGCCCCACCGCCTCGAGCGCGCGCACCGCGGCGGCCACGCGCCGTGCGACGTCGGCCATCGCCGGCGCCTGGCGCGCGATTGTCTGCCGTACGTGCCCGGGGTAGAATGCCAGCCCATCGAAGCGCAGCGCCGTCTGGTCGGCGACGAACGTCGCGAGCGCGACCGCCGCGGCCCCGTCCTGCACCCCCACGCGCCGCATGCCGACGTCGAGTTCGACGAGCACGCCCACCGCACGCCCGATCTCCGACGCGGCCGCGGCGAGCTGCCGGGCTGCGTACTCCGAGTCGAGCGCGACCGTGATTCGCACGCTCGGCGGCAGGTTCGTCAGTCGTCGCAGCGCCGTCATCCCGACGAGCGGGTAGGCGACGAGCACGTCATCCGTGAGCTCCGCCATCACCTCCGCCTCGCGCACGGTCGCGCACGTGACCCCCGCCGCACCCAGCCGCAGTTGCTCGGCCGCGATGCGCGGCGACTTGTGCGTCTTCACGTGCGGGCGCAGGCCGAAGCCGTGCATCGCGCAGTACGCGGCCATGCGGTCGAGGTTCAGCGCCAGCCGGTCGAGGTCGACGAGCGGCGCGGGCGTCTCGAGCTGCTCCAGGTAGAGAGGCATCGCAGGGGATATGACACCCGCGCACACGCGCCGGCAAGCCGTGCCCCCACCCACTTCGCGCAACCCGCGCCGCCACCCGCGCCGCCACCCGCGGCGTCATCCCAACCACACGCCGTGACCGAGCCCAACGCCGCCCCCGCCCGCCGCTGGACCCCCGTCGCGCTCGCCCCGGACGCCGCCGGTCGCGCGGCCCCGGCGCCGAAGGGCGCGTACTCGCCAGGGGTCCGTGCCGGCGGCTTCGTCTTCGTCTCGGGCCAGGTGCCCCGCGATCCGCACACCGGCGCCCTCGTCGGCGAGGACGACGTGCGCGCACAGACGCGCCAGACGCTCGCCAACGTCGCCGGCGTGCTCGCCGCCGCGGGCGCGACGCTCGCCGACGTCGTGAGCGTCAGCGTTCACCTCGCCGACGTCGCCCACTGGCCCGCGTTCGACGCCGTCTACCGCGAGGTGTTGGCGCCGCCGTACCCGACGCGCACCGTCGTCGGCGCGGCGCTCCGCGGCATCCTCGTCGAGGTCACCGCCATCGCCTACGTCGGCGACGCGGCGCGGTGAGCGCCGCCGCCGGGCAGGTGCCTAACGCGAGCGGCGCCGAGCGGGCCGCCCTGCGCGTGCACCACCTCGAGGTCCCGCGTACGGCGCGCTACGTCATGCTCGGCGCGGACGGGCCGGCGGTCCGCGCCGTGTGGGTCGCCCTGCATGGCTATGGCCAGCTCGCCGAGTACTTCGCGCGCCACTTCGCCGACCATGCCGCCGGGCGCCTCGTGATCGTGCCCGAGGTGCTCAACCGCTTCTACCTCGCCGCGCCGGGCGGCGGCGCACCGGCGAGCCGCGCGCCCGGTAGCGCCACCCCCGGGACCGCGCCGCGCGTGGGCGCGACGTGGATGACGCGCGAGGACCGACTGAACGAAATCGGCGACTACGTGCGCTACCTCGACCGCGTGCTCGACGCGACCACCGAGGCCGCCGCGGTCGACCTCGCCCGCACGCCGCTCGCCGTGCTGGGCTTCTCGCAGGGCGCCGCGACCGCGTGCCGATGGGCCGCGCACCGCCACGTCGACGGGCTCGCCCCGGCCGCCCGCGTCGTGCTGTGGGGCGGGGGCGTGCCCGACGACTTCGACCTCGCCGGCGCCGACGGCGACGCGCTGCGCGCCGCGCGCCTCACGCTCGTCGCCGGTGACGCGGACGAGTTCGCGGCGGCGGTGGTGGTTGCGGCCCACGAGGCGCGGCTGCGCGAGGCGGGCATCGCGTGCGCGACCGTGCGCTACGCCGGCGGGCACCGCCTCTACCCAGTCGCGTTAGGCGGCGTCCTGGGTGCGTAGCGGACGCCTAACGCACGCATCGCGGGCGCGCCCGCTCCGGGCCGGCCGGCCCGGTCAGTGCCCGCGGAACTTGCGCAGGTCCCGCCGGTCCCGCTTGTCCGGGCGCCCCTCGTCGAACGAGACCGCTCCGAGGCGCCGCTGCTCGGCGTCCCGCGCGCGCGCCGCGGCACTCTCCTCGGTCTCCTGGTACAGCGTTGCCGCGACGGTCGCCGACCCGCGCCGTTCGGCGGTGTCCGTCACGCGCACGACGAACAGCTGCGCCCCCACGCGCACGCGCACCTCGTCGCCGACGCCGACGAGCTTCGCCGGCTTCACCCGGGCGCCGTTGATGTCCACCTTGCCCCCGTCGACGGCCTCGGTGGCGAGCGAGCGCGTCTTGAAGAACCGCGCCGCCCACAACCACTTGTCGATCCGCACGCGCTCGTCGTCGTCGCGCTCACTCATGCGTCGTCCTCGTCCTGGTCGGCATCCTCGTCCCCCTCGTCGCCGCCCGCGAGCCCTTCGGTGAGGCGCGCCACCGCGCCCGCGTACACGTTCCGCTCGTCCGGGCTCCGCGCCCCGGCGACCATCCCTGCCACGCGCGGCAGCAGCGCGCGGAGGGCGTCGTCGTCCACGGTCGTGTCCGCGGCCTCCTCGAACAGCGCCTGCACCCGGTCACACGCGTCGGCCATTCGCGCGTAGTTCGCCGCGTTGGGCCCGCCGCCCCGCGGGGCGCGGGCGAGCGCCGCCCCGCGCGCCCGCAGCCCGCGCGCGTCCGCGGCGAACCGGTCCGCGAGGTGGGCGGCGAGAGGGCTCGGCATCTCGCGCAAGTTAGGCCGCCGACGTGCTGCGGCCCACCCTCACCCCTCGTCAGGCTTCGCGAGCGCGCTGTTCAGGTACGTGGGGTCGTCGGTCACCTCACGCACCACGTACGCGGCGAGCCACGGCGGAAACACCACGGGCGTATCCGGCGCCGGCAGCTCCACCTCGGCGAGCACGAGCGTGCGGTCCGTGAACTCGTCGATCTCCCACGTCAGCGCGCCCTCGGGCACCGCGTAGCGCCGCTTCCGCACGCGCCGCGCGCGCGTCGCCGGCCACAACACGTCGAACAACTCGCGCGTCGTCTCCTCCTCGACCTCGATGCGCGAGACGCCCGCGCCGAGCTTGACCGTGCGCACGAGCCGCTCGCGGCCCTCGCGCGTCACGCGACGCACGCGCTCGCGCAGCCGCTCGCCCGGGAGGTAGCCCTGCTCGACCTCGGCCGCCGTCGCCCCGCGCAGCGCCCGCGGCAGGGCGCGCAACAGGTACTTGCGCTCGATCTCCACCCCGGGCGCCGCGTGCGCCGCGTCCAGCACCGCCGCGCACGCATCCAGCTCGGCCACGAGCGCCGTCGCGCCCCCGTTGAGCCAACGCGCGCCGATCTCGCGCGCCAGAGCGTCGCGCTGCGCGCGCGCGCGCCGGGCGAGCCCCTGCAGGCCGGGACGTGGATCCGGCAGCGGCGCACCCGCGTCGACCGCAGTCGCCGCATCGAC
>DASWUT010000949.1:0-15285 GCA_036401455.1 Gemmatirosa sp.
GCGAAGCGCGACATCCTCGACCGCTTCGAGCAGAAGCTCGCGGCGGCGGAAGCCACCGCGGCCGCGCTAGCGGATGGGGACTGGGATGGCGTCCGGTTGATCCTCGATGCACTCCGGCAAGCGTTCCACCCCGCCGACGAACGCGCCCTGATCGAGTCCGAGCGGGCCGACGCGCAAGAGCGACGCGCGACACAGGCGAGGTACGCGACGTGGTTCGTCGAGGCTGCGGACGCGGGGATGCTCGGCGATCACGCGTCAGACCACCCGTAATCCGTGCGTTAGGCGGTCTCGAACGGGATCGCGCGGCTTCTCCCGACTTCATGTACCCATACAGCAAGGCCATCGCGGACGAGCTCCGGATGGTGCGGCTGGTCCACCGTCTCTCGCTGCGCGCGCTGGACGAGCACTGCGCCGCGCTGCGACCAGGGACCAAGCGCACGTGGGCGACGTGGGCGACGTGGGACCACGGGGACCAGTACATCCTCGAGAGCACCAACGAGGCACTCAACCGCGTGGTCGATAGCGCGGTCGGCTGCGCGTACATCAACGTCCGAACCCGCCTAACAGTGAAGGACATGCGGGCCCACCGCGCCGAACTGCTGCGCCGGATGGAGGAGCATTTCGGCTTCAAGGCAGCCGACCTCCCAGGCTGGCACGCGGTGCAAGATGTCACCCGCGACGCGAACGCCACGAAACACCGCGCGGGCCTGCACTTCGGGGATGCGGGCGATGGCGGCGTCGCGCTGGCCGGCGCCGTCGCGCTCTTCCGGCCAGACGTCACCCGCCGCGTCTACCACGTCGGCCGGTGGGTCCGCGCGCTCGGGCGTACCCTCGATCTGCCCTGACCCGGTCCAGCGAGACACTTCGCGCCGGTTACGCCGGAGTGTATTCACCGACGGAAACCCTTAGCACGCGCGGCGGCTGCGCCGTCCCGCGGTCGTCCGTCCGCGCGCGTGCCCCGGTTGGTCGGCCATCAACGCGGACGGCGCGCCTCGTTCCGTCGGGAACTCGGCCCTTCCCTATGAGTCGATGCGTTTGGCCGTTCGCCGGTTCGCCGGTCGCGCTCAGTCGACCGGGGACGGCGCCGGACGGCTCGCGCTGCCGAGGAGATCACGCAGCTCGTCGGACAGCGCACGGTCCGCGTGGGCGGCCGCCACGCGTGCGGCAACGGCGCGCGCGAACTCCCGCGCGCGCTGTCGGTCGCGGCGGTCGACCCGGAGGAGGCACCGCGGCCCGCCGACATGGACGACGCCCTCGAGCACGCCCAGACGCCGGACGACGAGGTCCAGCGCGCCACCGCGCCAGATCCGGATGCGGCGCGGCCGCCACGAGACCGCGACGAGATCGAGCAACGGGAGGTGGACGACGTCGACACGCTCGCCCGGCCCATCCGCCATCCAGCGACGGGCGCGTCGGTCGGGCCGCCGCGTCGCGTGACACTCGAGCACGACGGCGTCGCCCTCGAGGGCCGCAATCCCACGCACCGCGACGTGCGTGCGGTGATTGTGGGTCCAAAAGGATGTCGAGAACGGCACCACGGTGTCCCTCCGAGGTCGGGCAACGATCGCATGGCGCGCCACATCGGCAGCGCGGGCGCCAGGGCCGGTCCGCCGCACGGAATCCGCGGGGCCACTCGCGCGGCGGATCGTGTCGCATCCGGGCACCGCGCCCCCGTTCCCGGGCGTCGACGTCCTCCGCACCGACGCGTACGGTAATCGTCTCACGACCGAGATGCCGGCGATGGCGCGCCACGAGCCCGGTAGTCGCGGACGGCGTCGCCCGACGCGGTGCAGGCGTACGCGCTGATGGCGGCCGCGGACGGCGTCGCTTCGTGTCGTACGGCCCGTGGTGGCCCTGACGTGCTAGACCAAGCCCGGCGGCGTGGGTTGTCGGCGCCCTCGTCTCGACCCGCGGCTCCGCGAACGCAGTTACCGGGTAAATACTAGGGCGGCCATCAGGTACGGCTGATAATTGCACTTATCGGCCGGTCTCCGTCGTGTGTGGAAATCGTCCCGCGTGCCACTGGCGAGACACGTGCGACGGCGGATCCACGGCGGCGCCGCTCCGGTGCGTCGGCCCGCGACTCCCCTCGTGCACAGCGTTCATGGGCGTTCCGCCATCCACTGTCAGTTCTCCGACCCCAGCGAGCGCCCGCCCGATGGCGGAGCTCGGCGCCGACTCGCACGCGGGGCTCCCGCCTGGCGCCCGGTCCGGCGTGGACAGGCGTTACCTGCTGACGCTTTCGCTGGCCGCCCTGGGCGTCGTCTATGGCGACATCGGCACGAGCCCGCTGTACGCGATGCGCGAATCGTTCCTCGCCGAGCACGGTGTCCCGGTCACGCCCGAGAATGTGCTCGGTGTGCTCTCGCTCATCGTCTGGTCGCTCCTCCTCGTCATCTCGGTCAAGTACCTCGTCTTCATCCTCCGCGCCGACAATCGCGGCGAGGCCGGGATCCTCGCTTCGGGCTCCCCGCCGCCCACGGTCCCGCCGAACCGACCCGACCCGCGCCGGTAGCATTCGCGCTGAGTGTTGGATGCGTCGCAGTCCAGGTCGTCTGGTGAACGCTAAGCGGCAATAAGCTGCCATCCGTTCTACCGGCCGGTCCGCGTGCCGGCCGCTTGCTGCCGCGGCGGTACAACGCCAACGGATTCACACCAGGTCGACCACGCCGGGTCCGTAGACACGCTTGCCGCGGTGGCGGTCCGTTTAGACCTCCCAGTGCTGGCAGCGGCCTGCGTCTCAAGCCGCGATCGCTCCACGGAACCGAGGTCACACCAGCTCCACGACGACGCGCAGGATGCGGCTACGCAGGTGGGGCACGACGCGCCTGGCCGCAACGCGCAGGGAGATCACGGCTGCGCCGGCCACCATGCGCCCGGCCATACCTCCGCGCCCGCGGCCGTGGCGCCGACGCTTCCGGCAGCCAGCGATCCGACGGCCGCGCCGCCTCACCTACGTTCTGAAACGGCCGCGCGCCACGTCGCGTGAACCCTGCTACCTGCAACGAAGGGCGGCCGGACGGTGCCTGGCCGTCGCGAGCCGGACGGGGCCCGTCGTTCGCACCGAGATTTGTCCGCCGCGCGGCCGCACGGTAGGTTGGCACAACCGTGCGGCGCCGGTCCGCGCTCGGGTGCGGGTGCCGCGCGTCGCCCTCCGCCCCGCTCGCCGGCGCCATGTCCGCCCCGCTCCCGGTCGCCCTCCGCGATCAGCTCCAATCCGCGCTCGGCACGACATACACCCTCGAGCGGGAGCTCGGGGGCGGCGGGATGAGTCGCGTGTTCGTCGCCAGAGACGAGGCGCTCGGCCGCGACGTCGTCGTGAAGGTGCTCGCCCCGGAGTTGGCGGCGGAGCTCAGCGCCGAGCGGTTCGCCCGTGAGATCCGGCTGGTCGCGGCGCTACAGGAGCCGCACATCGTGCCCGTGCTCGCAGCGGGCGTGACCGCGAACGGGCTGCAGTACTATACGATGCCCTTCGTGCGCGGCGCCTCGCTGCGCCAGCGGCTCGCCGGCGGCCGCGTGCCATTCACTGAGGCGGTCGGCATTCTCCGGGACGTCGCGCGGGCGCTCGCCCACGCGCACGATCGGGGCGTCGTGCACCGGGACATCAAGCCGGAGAACGTGCTGCTCAGCGAGCGGACGGCGGTGGTGACGGACTTCGGCATCGCCAAGGCGATCGCTGTCTCGTCCACGCACGCCGACGGGGCCGCCGTCGTCGACCAACCCGGCGGCACGCTGACTGGCGTCGGCGTGTCGCTCGGCACGCCCGCCTACATGAGTCCGGAGCAGGTCGCCGGGGACACGGTCGACCAACGTACCGACACCTACGCGTGGGGCGTGGTGGCGTACGAGGTTCTCTCCGGTCGTCATCCGTTCGTGGATCAGGGCAGCGCGCAGCGGTTGCTCGTTGCCCAGCTCACCGAACTGCCATCCTCGACGCCCCTGCACCGCGCGCGGGTACCGGACGCACTCACGGAGCTCGTTATGCGCTGTCTCGCGAAAGACCGCGCGCAGCGCCCCTCCGGCGGCACCGAACTGCTCGCGACGCTGGACACGAGCGCGTCGTTGGCCGGACGACGGTGGTTGGCGCTCGGCGGCCCGAGGCGACGCGCCCCCGCGCTGCTGCTCGCCGCCGGCATCGCCGCGCTGCTCGCCGTCGGCGCGCGGGTGCGCGCCGCGCGCTCGGTCGGCACCGACGAGATCCATTCCGTCGCCGTGCTGCCGTTCGAAAACATCGGCGGCGACTCCGCAGACGCGTACCTCGCGCACGGGATCACCAACGAACTGGCCGTCACCTTGGGGCGGCTGCCGGACATCCGGGTCGCGCCCGGGGTGTCCGCGCGGGTGCTGCAGGCAAGAGGGCTGACCGCGACCGACATCGCCCGGACGCTGGACGTTCAGGGTGTGCTCAGCGGCACCGTGCGGCGCGGGGGCGACCGACTGCGCGTGTCGGCGGAGATGATCGCCGCGCGGAGCGGCGAACGCGTGTGGGCGGACCAGTTCGAAGCGGATCGGGCGGACGTGTTCGCTGTCGAGGATCAGGTCACGCGCGCAATCGTGGGTGCGCTCCGGCCGCGCCTCATCGGTCGTGGTGCGCCGCCGGTTGCACCGGGCCGCGGCACGGCGGACCCCGCGGCGTACGACCTCTACCTGCGAGGCCGATACTTCTGGAGTCTCCGGAGCGAGGAGGGCATGCGGCGCGCGATCGACTACTTCGGTCGTGCCGCTGGCCAGGACTCCGACTACGTGCTCGCCATCAGCGGCCTCGCCGACGCGTACGCCGTGAGCGCGTGGTACAGCTACGTCCCGCCGGTAGAGGGCTATGGCCGGGCTCGGGAGCTGGCCCGGCGCGCGCTCCGTCTCGACAGCACGCGTGCGGAGCCGCACGCGTCGCTCGGCTACGTCGCGCTGTACTACGACTGGGACCGTGTCGAAGCACAGCGGCAGTTCGAGCGCGCTATCGCGTTGGACAGCACCTACGCGACCGCGTACCAGTGGTACGGCAACTTCCTCGTGGCGTCGAATCGTCCCGACGAGGCGATCGCGGCGTTCCGCCGGGCGCAACGCGCGGACCCGCTCAACCGCGTGACCGTGGGCGCGGGGTGCTGGGGCATGCTGATGGTGCGGCGCTACCGCGACGCGCTCGCCCAGTGCGGACAGGTGCTGGAACTCGACTCGACCTTCGCCGTCGCGAGGCTCTGGCGCGGCCAGGCGCTCGACATGCTGGGCGACACCGCGGCCGCCGTGCGCGAGCTCGAGCTCGCGACGCGCCTGTCCGCGCGGAGCGCGGTGTCCGTCGCCGCGCTCGCCCACGCCTACGCGCGGGCTGGACAGGCACCACGCGCACGCACGCTGCTGGCCGAGTTGACGTCCGGTCGACGGAAGTACGTGCCGTCGTACGAGGTCGCGCTGGTTCACGTCGCCCTCGGCGAACCTGAGCAGGCGCTGACGTGGCTGGAGCGCGCGTATCGGGAGCGCTCCCACTCGATCGCGTTCCTCGGCGTCGACGCCGCGTTGGACCCGCTGCGTCACGACGCGCGCTTCGTCGCGCTCCTCGAGCGCGCCGGGCTGCGCTGACAGGAGCGGAACGGCGGGCGGCGGGAGCCGGTGCCGTTCCCGTAGCCGTGGCCCGATCGGGGAGTCTTGTCAGCGCCAGGGTCCGGCCGTAACGTGGCGCACCCGACGTCCGGTCTGGACGTGGACTGCAACATTGACATTGGTGCCGAATTCGTCCGATGCCTTACGCGGCGGGGCGTAGCCGGGCGAAGGCGGAGCGGGCCGTGGCGCCGGGTCGGGCCCCCGCGTGCCACTCGGCGACGCGCATCACGTTGAGCGCGGCCGCGGTGAGCACGTGCTGCAGCCGTGTCTTGGCGAGCCCCCGGTAGCGACACCGGCGTAGTCCGGATCGGCGCACCGCCTGCGCGTGCGTGCTCTCCACGCCGGCGCGCGCCGCGTACGCCGCCCGGAAGCCCTCGGTGTCCTGCGCCCGCCGCGCGGCCTGCAACGCCTCGTACTGGGCCTGCGGCAGCAGCGTGATCCCGCGCGGCTCGCGCTCGGCGCGGGTGCACTGGGCGCGCTGCGGGCAGCCGCGGCAGTCCTCGCGCCCGAAGCGCACCTCCCACCCGGCCCCGCCGTGGGCGTGCGGCGCGGGCTCGAAGCTCACGCTCTCGTTCCCGGCGGGGCACGTCGCCACGCGACGGTCCCAGTCCACGACGAAGTCGGCCTGCGCGAAGCCGGCGCCTGCGCGCGTCTGCCAGCTCGGGTCGGCGGCGACCGGGCCGACCAGGCGCACGCCGTGCGCCCGCTCGCTCGCCAGGAGTACAGCCGAGTCGGTATAGCCCTTGTCGACCAGGTGCTCGCTCGGCAGCAGGTCGCGGGCGGCGAGCGCGTCGTGTACGACCGCGACCATGTGGTCGTCGGGCGTGGTGGCCGGCGTCGTCTCGACGTGTGTGATCACGCGCGGACGCTCGGGCTCGCAGGTCTCGGTGAAATGGACCTTGTAGCCGACCCATTCCGTCTCCCGTTTGCGGCTGAAGCGCGCGTCCGGGTCGTAGGGCGAGGTGATCATCGTCGCCGGGGCGCCCATCTCCTCCAGCGTGCGCCAGCGCAGCCGGTCCCCTTCCGCGACGTAGTGCTCGGCCCACACCTGCCGGAGCACGCGCACCGCGGGCAGCGTCGCCAGCCACGGCGCGTCCGTCGCGGCGTCGATAACGCCTAACAGCTGCCGGCCGTCGGCCCCGATCTCCGCCGCCAATGCCGCCCGGGCCGCGTCGGTCTTCGGCAGGTGATAGTTCTCGACGCGGCGGCCGTAGCGCGCATACCAAACGGCTGGCGCCATCGCGGCCAGCCACTCGGGGACGACGGTCGCGAGGACATCGAGCGTCGCGCGGACGGTCTCGCCCACGCGCTCCAATCGGTTGAGCGCGCGCACCGCCGCGAGGACGTGCGTGCTATCCGTGCGCTGGCGGCCCCGCGCGGCCAAGAGCCCGGTCGCGCGCAGCCGGTCGAGGAGTAGGTCAAGCAACCGCTGCTCGGCGCCGCCCGCGACCAACCGCGTGCGGAACTGACTCAGGACTGTGTGGTCGAAGCCGGTGTCAACAGCACCGGCGTCGGTCAGCTCCAACGCCAGCGCATATTTCCAGTCGAGGCGCCCCCGCACGGCGTCGGCCGCCTCGCGGTCGGTGAGCCCCTCGACGAACTGGAGGACCGTGGCGAGCGCCAGCCGAGCCGGCGCCTCGGCCGGCTGCCCGCGGACCGGGAACAGGTCGGCGAACGCCGCATCGTCGTAGGGCGCGCCGCCGAGCGCGTCGGCGATCCGGAGGCAGCGCGTGCCCTTGGGGAACGCCGCCCGGGCGACGCGGGCGGTGTCGAACGAGACGGGGCCGAGCGACTGCGGCTGGAGCGACACGGGCGACCTCCGGAGCGCGAACGACGGACCGAACAGGGAAGTCCGCCCGCTACACGCCGTGTGCCCAGCACCCAATCTGGTGCACTTCCGACGCTTTCGGCACCAATGTCACTGTTGATATTGGTGGCGAATTCGGCGCGGCTCCTGCGGCGGGTGGACACCCCCGCACGTTGCACCTCGGCGACGTCCGGGCGGCGGTGATCCGAGAGGTGGGCGATGTCGCTCGACGCGAAACGCACGTACGTCGTGCCGGACCAGACCGCGCAGGTCGCGCGGGCGATCTTCCCGAAGGGCAAGCCGATCATGCGCCTCTACGACGACCTGCATATGGTCGTCGAGGATCAGGACTTCGCCGACCTGTTCCCGGCGCGCGGGCAGCCCGCCGAGGCGCCGGTGCGGCTCGCGCTCGCGACGCTCCTGCAGTTCTTGGAGGGGCTGACCGACCGCCAGGCGGCCGACGCGGTGCGCACGCGCATCGACTGGAAGTACGTGCTGTGCCTGGAGCTGACGGACGTCGGCTTCGACCACACCGTGCTCAGCGAGTTTCGCACGCGCCTACTCGCACACGGCGCCGAGGGCCGGCTCTTCGACGCGGTCCTTGAGCTGGCACGCGAGCGCGGCCTGTTGAAAGCTGGCGGGCGACAGCGCAGCGACTCGACGCACGTGCTCGGGGCCATGCGGACGATGAGTCGGCTGGAGGTGGTCACTGAGACGCTGCGGCACACGCTCAACGTGCTCGCCACGACCGCGCCCGACTGGCTGCGGGCGCGCACGACGCCCGCGTGGGTCGACCGGTATGGGCTCCGCGCCAGCGAGTTCCGGTGGCCGAAGAGCGAGTCCGGACGTCGGGCGTGGGCCGTACAGACGGGCATCGACGGCCTCGCCCTGCTCGCGGTCGCGCGCGCGGACGACGCGCCCACCGCGGTGCGGGACCTGCCCGCCCTGGAGGTCCTGCGGCAGGTTTGGGTGCAGAACTTTCTCATGGAGCACGGGCCCGACGGCTCACGCGTCGCCTGGCCGACGCACGACCAGACGCCACCGTCTGGCCGCTACATCGGGTCGCCGTATGACGTCGAAGCGCGCTACGCCACGAAGGGCGCGACCGTGTGGAGCGGCTACAAGGTGCATCTGACGGAAACTTGCGATGACGCGACGCCGAATCTGATCACAAACGTCGAGACGACGACCGCGGCGGTGTCCGACGACGCCGTCACCGCGACCATTCACGCGGCGCTCGGCACGCGTGGCCTACTCCCCGCGCAGCACATCGCAGACACCGGCTTCGTGAACGCGGCGCTGTTCGTCGAGGCGCGCGAGCGATACGGGGTCGACCTGATCGGCCCGACCCGTGGCGACCAGCAGTGGCAGGCCAAGGCCGGGGCGGGCTTCGCCGCGCGGGACTTCGCGATTGACTTCGCCGCGCAGCGGGCGACGTGTCCGGCGGGGAAGGTCAGCCAGAGCTGGACGCCGGCGCTCGCCCGCGGGACGGCCCCGGTGATCAAGATCAAGTTCGCCGTCGCCGACTGCCGCGCGTGCCCGCTCCGGGCGCAGTGCACCCGCTCGACCTCGAAGCGCCGCGCGATCACGATCCGCCCCGAAGCGCAACACGAGGCGCTCCGCGTCCGGCGCGCGCGGGAGAAGACCGCGGACTTCGCGGCCGAGTACGCGCGGCGGGCCGGTGTCGAAGGCACCATCGCGCAAGGCGTGCGCTCGGCTCGACTTCGGCGGACGCCGTACTTCGGGCATGCGAAGACGCACCTCGCCCACCTGATGACCGCCGCGGCGATGAACCTCGCGCGACTGCTGCGATGGCTGGCGCACGAACCGAAGGCACGGACGCGCCAGTCCGCGTTCGCGCAGCTCCACCTACTCGCGGCCTAACCGAGCCGCGCCGAATTCGCCACCAATATCAAGCTGCGGGAGAGCCGCGAACCGCGGGGCAGTTCAGTTCGAGCCCGACGAGCGGAGGACTACGAACCGGTGATGATGTTCGCATGGCGTGTCACCTCCAGCCCGCTCCACCCCGCGGCCGCCACACGCCATCCAGAGTGCCGTGAACCGAAGCGACGACGTCGGCCCCGCCATGGGCAACGTCCCGGCCCAGGCCATGGTCTCGCTCTTGGCGACCACGACGACGTCGCCGTAGGCGTGGACGTACTCGATACGTCGGACGTACGAGGGGACGGCCAAGGTGCCTGCGGCGATGATGCCGAGGACCTGCTGCTTGTTGACTGACGTGTTCTGCGGCGTTGGCGCGTGCCGGTCGCGCATTGCACGCGCAATGACCCGGCCGTACTGTGGGCGCCGCCCGCTTCTCGCCCCGCGCGCCGCGGTACCGCGCGGTAGGCGACGCGATCGGTGATACCACATGCGGAAACACTCCCCACCCCATCACGTGGATCCCTCCGTGCCCCACCTGCCCCCGCGTCCCGTCAGGCGTGTTCGGCTCGCCGCGGCCGCCCTCGCGGTGTGCCTCGCCAGCCCCGTCTTGGGCCAGGTCGCGCCCGCCGCTGCGTCGAGCGACCGGGGCGGCGCCGACCCCGCGCGGCGCGCGGCGGCGCTCGTCGCGCGCATGACGCCCGAGGAGAAAGCGGGCCAGCTGCTGAATACTGCGCCCGCGATCCCGCGGCTCGGCGTGCCCGCGTACCAGTGGTGGAACGAGGCGCTGCACGGCGTCGTCGGCGATCCGCAGGCGACCAACTACCCCGAGCCGATCGGGCTCGCCGCCGCGTTCGACGCGCCGCTCGTCGGCCGGATTGGCGCGGCGATCGCCGACGAGCTGCGCGCGGTGCGTGGCCGGAAGGTGGCCGCGGGCCGCGTCCACGAGATCGGCGCCGGGCTCGACGTGTGGGCGCCCAACATCAACATCTTCCGCGACCCGCGGTGGGGGCGTGGGCAGGAGACCTACGGCGAGGACCCGTTCCTCACGGCCCGCATGGGTGTCGCCTACGTGACCGGGCTGCAGGGGCCGCACGCCGACGCGCCGCGGGCCATCGCGACACCCAAGCACTTCGCCGTCCATAGCGGCCCCGAGCCCACGCGCCACCGCGCGAACGTCGAGGTCTCACTGCACGACCTGCGCGACACCTACCTCCCGGCGTTCCGCGCCGCGATCGTCGAGGGCAAGGCGGGGTCGGTGATGTGCGCGTACAACGCGATCAACGGCCAGCCGGCCTGCGCCAACAACTTCCTGCTGCGCCAGACGCTCCGCGGCGCCTGGGGGTTCGCGGGCTACGTGGTGTCGGACTGCGACGCCGTCGTCGACATTTATCAGGGACACAAGTACGCGGCGGACGCGGCGAAGGGCGTCGCCGCGGCGGTCCACGCCGGCGTCGATAACGAGTGCAACGTGGCCGGCCTGTTCGACTCCGCCTCATTCGGCGAATCGCACCGCTACGTGGACGCGCTGCGGGGCGGCGACCTCCCGGCGGCCGACGTCGACCGGGCGCTCACCCGCTTGTTCGCAGTGCGACTGCGGCTCGGAGAACTCGACCGCGGCGACGCGTCTGCGGCGTCGCCTTCGGCGCCACTGTCCGGGGCGGGCGCGGTCGCACCGTCGGTCGCACGGTCGGTCGCGACGCCGGAGCACCACGCGCTCGCCGCGCGGGCCGCCGAGGAGTCGGTGGTGCTCCTCAAGAACGACGGGGTGCTGCCGCTCGCCCCGCGCGCCGGGGCATCTCACCGGCTCCGGGTCGCCGTCATCGGTCCGCTGGCCGACGCCCGCCAAGTCCTCCGGGGCAATTACACCTCGCGCGAGACGTCGGAGCTGCCCTCGGTGTTCGACGGGCTTCGGCAGGCGATGCCGAATGCCGAGCTCACACTCGTCCCGGCCGGCGCATCGGCCACCGACGGCGATCCGGTCCCGACCTCGGCGCTCCAGACCGAAGACGGCACGCCGGGCGTGACCGTTCGCTACTACCCCGTGCTCCCGGCCACGCTGCCGACGCCACACTCGATCGGCGAGGCGATGCAGCAGTTTTTCCAGCGCTCGGTCGCGGACACGCCCTCGGTCACGCGCGTCGAGCCGCGGCTCAGCGGCGACGCGTTCGGCGCCCAAGCCGTCCTGCCACAGGGCGGCCGGGCGGTGGCGAGCGGCTACCTCGTGCCGAACGCGTCGGGGACGTACCGCCTCGGCGTCGCCGGCGCGGCGACCACGTTGACCTTCGACGGGAAGGCGCTCGTCTCCACGCCGCCCGGCCTGTCGTTCGGCGGCCTCCCGACGTTCGGCACGGTGCGGCTCGAGGCGAGCAGGCGGTACGCGTTCACCGTCGCTTCGCTCGCGCCTGGCGGGCAGCCGGCCGGTCTCGTCTGGCAACGCGTATCGCCCGACCCGGCGGCGGCGCTGGCGGCCGCGGCCAAGGACGCCGACGTCGTGGTCGCGGTCGTTGGCATCACCTCCAGCCTCGAGGGCGAGGAGGGGAGTCAGAACCTCGAAGGCTTCAAGGGCGGCGACCGGACCACGCTCGACCTGCCGGCCGACCAGCGGCGGCTGCTCGAGACCGCGGAGGCGCTGGCCAAGCCGCTGGTTGTGGTGAACATGAGTGGGAGCGCCATCAACCTCGACTGGGCCAAGCAGCACGCCAACGCCGTCGTGCAGGCGTGGTACCCCGGCGAAGCGGGCGGGCCGGCGGTCGGCCGGGTCTTGTCCGGCGCGGTGAACCCGGCCGGGCGCCTGCCCGTCACGTTCTACCGCGACGTGTCGCAGCTGCCCGCCTTCGAGGACTACGCCATGAACGGCGTGAAGGGGCGCACCTACCGCTACTTCGCGGGCACGCCGGTGTACCCGTTCGGCTTCGGCCTCAGCTACACGACGTTCGCCTACGGACCGGTCCGCGTCACCCCGGTCGGCCGATCGACGTCGGACGGGTTGGTCGTGCGCACCGACGTCCGCAACACGGGTGCGCGCGCGGGCGACGAGGTGGCGCAGCTCTACCTCACCTTCCCCGACGTGCCGGGCGTGCCGCGGATCGCGCTGCGCGGGTTCGAGCGCGTCCACCTCGCGCCCGGCGAGCGACGCGCGCTGGTCTTCCGCCTCACGCCGCGCGACCTGAGCTCGGTCTCCCCGGATGGGAACGTCCGCGTTGCGGGAGGCCGGTACCGCGTGTCGGTCGGGGGCGGGCAGCCCGGCGCGGGGGTGACCAGCGTGTCCGCCCCGTTCGCGGTCACCACGGCGGCCACCCTCCCGAATTGAGGCGCGACCCGCGCGGTCGACCAACGGGCGATCTTGGGACGGGTCGCTTCGAGACGCAGCGGACGTCGCCGCGGTGAGAACCGGGGCGGTGCACGAACCAGCCACCACCAGAGGGGGCCAACATGCACAAAGCTGTACGGGCGGTCGTTGCGGTCGCGTTCCTCGCCGGCGCGTCGGGGCGAGGCGCCCAGGGACAGCCGGGCGCGGCGGTGCTGGTGACCGCGACCCTGCAGGCCGACCGGCCCGGGCCGACGCTGGATCGCAACCTTCAGGGGCAATTCGCCGAGCACCTCGGCACCGGGGTCTACGGCGGGCTCTGGGTCGGCCCGGACTCGCCGATCCCGAACACCCGCGGCTTCCGCACCGACGTCGTCGCCGCCCTGCGCCGCATCCGCGTGCCGGTCGTCCGCTGGCCCGGCGGCTGCTTCGCCGACGACTACGACTGGCGCGACGGGATCGGCCCTCGGGACCGGCGGCCGGTGCGCCTCAACTCGCTCTGGGGCGGCGTCGAGGAGCCGAACACGGTCGGCACGCACGAGTATATGGACCTGATGGCGCAGCTCGGCGCGAAGTCGTACGTCAGCGCCAATGTCGGCTCGGGCTCGCCGCGCGCGATGGCGCAGTGGATCGAGTACATGACGTCGCCGAGCCACTCCGCGCTCGCCGAGGAGCGCCGCCGCAACGGGCACGACGCCCCGTTCCCGCTCGACGTCCTCGGCATCGGGAACGAGTCGTGGGGGTGTGGCGGCGCGATGCGCCCCGAGCACTACGCCGACCTGCTGCGCCAGTACGCCGTCTTCGTGCGCCCCGGCGGCGGGCAGCGCGTCGTCCGCGTTGCCTCGGGTGCGGATCGGGAGGATTACCGATGGACCGAGACGGTCATGACGAACCTCAGCCCGCCGGGGCTGAGCGGCTACCGGCTGTTCGATGCCCTGAGCCTGCACTACTACACGTTCCCGGGCGGATCCTACCTGAAGAAGGGCCCGGCCACGGGGTTCGGCGAGGCGCAGTGGATGGCCGTCGTGTCGCAGGCGCTGCGGCTCGACGGGATCATCGCGCAGCACAGCGCGATCATGGACAAGTACGACCCCGAGAAGCGCGTGGCGCTGTTCGTCGACGAATGGGGGACGTGGTACGACCCGACGCCCGGCACGAACCCGGGCTTCCTGCGCCAGGAGAACACGCTGCGCGATGCCGTCGTGGCGGCGGCGAGCCTGCTCATCCTGCAGCAGCACGCCGACCGCGTGCGGATGGCGAACATCGCGCAGATGGTGAACGTGCTGCAGGCCATGGTGCTGACCGACGGCCCGCGGCTGGTGCTCACACCGACGTACCACACGTTCGACCTGTTCCAGGTCTTTCAGGGCGCGACGTTCCTGCCGCTCGAGGTGCGAGCGCCGGCCTACCGGCTCGACAGCCTGCGCGTGCCGGCCGTCGTCGGCGGGGCGGGCCGCGGGACAGATGGGCTCACCTACGTCGGCCTCGTGAACCTGGACCCGCGGCGCACGGCGTCGCTGCGGGTGGCGGTCGCCGGGATGCGGCCGGCGACAGTGAGCGGGCGCGTGCTCACCGCCGCGGCCATGGACGCCCGCAACAGCGTCCAGCAGCCGGATGTCGTCCGGCCGGCGGCGTTCACCGGCGCCCGGCTCGAGGGGCAGACGTTGGTCGTCACGCTCCCCGCCAAGTCGGTCGTGGTCCTCAGCCTCCGGTGAGGGATTCCAGGAGCAGAGAGGGGATCGTGCTCGAGCGTCCGGCTCCCAAGTGCTCGGCGTCGCGGCGAGCGGTTTCGGGGACGACGCACCGGGGGTGGCGAGGTGCACGCGAGGTGCACGCAAGGTGCACGAACCGTGGGGACCTGACGCCTGGACGAGACCGGACGAAGTGGAGCCTGCTGCGCACCGACGCCGGTCTGGCCCGTGCCGTCGGCTCGCTCCTCATCGCGCGCCACCAAGCCGCGATCATGGACCGGCAGCTCGCGGCGCCGGTGTGGCCGCCCGTGGAGGACGGCACGAGCAACCTGAGGGACGACGGCCGGCCGCAGCGCTCGCTCGAGGACGTACCGGCCTTCCTCGGAACTCGACGCTTTGCGTGAACGTCAACGAGTCCGAGCCCCCGCGAGCCCCCGCGAGCCAATCGACAGCAGCCGCGCCCGGCGGCCAGCATCGCGAGTAGCACGGCCGTTAGGCCGTATGCGGTGACCCCCTGTCCCACAACGTGCGAACAAACGTCGCCGACCACCGCGCCGAAACGCGCACGCGCCACGCGAGGAAGTCGGCGATGTTCGTCCCGCCGGTGCGGATGATCAGGATCATCAGTCAGTAATCCACGAGACGCGGCGACGGCGAAGCGTCCGAGGCCGCCCGCGATCCCCAGCCCGGCGTCGTGGGCGTAGAATTCGGCGAGGTTAGTGCCGGATACGCTCGCCAGTCCGATAGCCAGCCAGTAGCTCACGTCGACGACCGGAATGTGGAGTTTCTTCACGGCATTCGTTAGGCGACGTAGACGCGTGCGCGTTGCGCGTCCGATACGTGGTCACCCGCTCACGACTCGCGTGCGCGGCGGGGGAGCACCGATCCTCAACAGCACGCGTCGCCCGCCGCCCGCGTTGCGCGGGTCGCGGCGGCAGCCTGCGGCGATGACGGCGCCGCTCTGCGCGATGCGCATAGCGTCCCGGGCGTGACACGCGATC
>DASWUT010000950.1:0-5834 GCA_036401455.1 Gemmatirosa sp.
GAGCGGGCGAGCAGGAGCGCACCCAACCCCGCCACCGTGAGGCCGACGAGGCCGGCGAGGAACACGCCGCGGCGCAGCGAATCGGTGAGCGGCCGGATGTCGACGCCCGCAGCCGCCACACGTACGACGCCGCGCGTGCCACGCGCGGCGGCGGCGTATTCGCTCGCGCCGGTCGCGCTCGACGCATCGACGTGGGCCGCGCCGGTCGTGTCGCGGGTCGCGGCCAGGACTTCGGGGAGCCGTGCGTAGCCGGCGAGCCAGGTCGCCCCGGAGTCGCGCAGCTCGTCGTCACGCGCTTCGGAGTCGCCACGCACGCGCCCGCTCGCGTCGATGAAGGTGACGTGGCGGCCGAGCAGGATGGCAAGCGAATCGGCGAGTTGGACGTCGGCGTCGGCGGCGGCCGCGGGCTTTCGTGGTGCCGCCGTCGCCGCCCAGAGTCGCGCGCTGACGGCGGCTTCGGCCCGCAGCCGGTCGACGGTCGCCGTGCGCTCGGCGGCCTGGACCCGTGTTCCCACGGTCGCCGCCCCGAAGGCGACGAGTACCGCGACCGCGACCGCGGCGGCGAGGAGCAGGCGGGCCGTCAGGCGCACGCTTACCGCGGCGCGTCCCTGAGGCGGGCCGCCTCCCCGCTCGCGCCGCCTCGCAGTCGATAGCCAAAGCCACGCACGGTCTCGATGAGCTCGCCGGCGGGGCCGAGTTTGGCGCGCAGCCGCTGCACGTGCATGTCGACCGTGCGTGTCTGGATGTCGGGCGCCGCTTCCCACACCGTTTCGAGCAGGTGCGTGCGGGCCTGCACCCGCCCGCGCCGCTCGGCCAGCATGACCAGCAGGCGGTACTCGGTCGGGGTGAGGTCGACGCGGCGCCCGTCGGCATCGACGGTCATCGCCGCGCGGTCTATGCGAATGGGGCCGATGGCGAGCACGTCGTCGCCGGCGACGTGCTCACGCCCCTCCGCACCGCGGCCGCCGTCCGTCGGAGCCGTGGCCGTGGCGACGCGGCGGAGGATCGCCCCGACGCGGAGGACGAGTTCCTGCGGGCTGAACGGCTTGGCGAGGTAGTCGTCGGCGCCGAGTGAGCGGCCCCGAATGCGGTCGGCCTCCCCGCCGCGAGCGGTGAGCATCAGAACGGCGAGCCGCCGCGTGTCCTCGGCTGCGCGTAGCTGCTCGAGCACCTCGAACCCGGAGCGGTCCGGGAGCATGAGGTCGAGCACGACCAGGGCCGGGCGCTCGCGGCTGGCCTGCGCGAGCGCCTCGGCGCCCGTCGCCGCGGTTGCGACCTGATACCCCGAGCGGGCGAGGTGGTAGGCGACGAGCGCGACGATGTCCGGCTCGTCGTCGACGACGAGCACGCGCTCGCCGGTGCCGGCCGCGGGCGCCGGGGCGGCGAGGCGTTCGGTGCGGTCGGGAGCGTCGGCGGCGGTCGTCATGGGCGGATGCGAGAGGCGGGAACGTTAGGCCGGTGCCGGATCCCGGCGGGTCGCGAGGCGGCGCTGGATCTTCGCGACGATCATCTCGGTCGCGACGGCGTTGTGCCCGCCACGCGGCACGATGATGTCGGCGTAGCGCTTGCTCGGCTCGACGAACTGCAGGTGCATGGGGCGCACGGTCGTCAGGTACTGATCGAGGATCTCCTCGAGCGGCCGACCGCGGTCCCCCATGTCGCGGCGGAGCCGGCGGATGAGGCGCACGTCGGCGTCGGCATCGACGTAGACCTTCACGTCGCAGAGCTCGCGCACACGCGCGTCGACGAACAGGAGGATGCCGTCGACGACGACCACGTCGGATGGCGCGACCGCGACCGTGCGCATCGCGCGCACGTGCTCCACGAAGTCGTACACCGGCTTGTCGACCGGCTCGCCGCGCGCGAGGCGCTGCAGGTGGTCGACGAAGAGGTCGAGGTCGAAGGCGTCAGGGTGGTCCCAGTTGACGCGCCGCCGCTCGGCCATCGGCAGGTGCGCGAAGTTCTTGTAGTACGCGTCCATGTCGACGAAGGCGACCGACGCCCGGCGCAGCGTGTCGGCGACCTTGTGCGCGACGGTCGACTTGCCCGATCCCGACCCACCCGCGATCCCGATCACGAGCGGCTTCGGTGGCGCGCCATCCGGTGCGGTCCCCGGCAGGATGTCGGCCCGGGGCGTACTCATCCCCACCCCCGGCCCGCTGGCACGGAGGATCGCGTTTCGAGCGCGTAAAGGGCAGCGGGGGGCGCGTCACGGTCGCGTATCGGCCCGGAAACCCATGCGCGCGGGGGGCAGAGCAACATCAGCGAAGGTTGCCGGACCGGGACGAAGAGGTCAACGCCCGCCGGGCCGGGTCGCGCGGCGCCGACGTAGGTTTCGACGACGATGACTGACCGCCCTTCCGCTCCACGTTCGACGCGCCATGCCGGGCCCCGGGCCGAGCCCGAGCCACGAACAGAGCCGCTGACACAGCTGCTCGCCCAGCTGCCGAAAGCCGAGTTGCACTGCCACCTCGACGGTTCGGTGCGACCCTCCACCCTGCTCGAACTCGGCGCGGAGCAGGGCGTCGCGATGCCGGCCGCGACCCCAGGCGCGCTCGCCGCGTACATGCGCGTGGACGACGCGCGCAACCTCGACGACTACCTCGCGCGGTTCGACATCACGCTCTCGGTGTTGCAGACCGCGCCGGCGCTCGAGCGCGTCGCCTACGAGCTGGCCGTCGACGCGGCAGCCGAGGGCGTGCGGTACCTCGAGGTGCGTTATGCGCCCATCCTCAACACGCGCGGCGGCGCGGGAGTGCGCCCGCTGGACCTGCACGGCGCGGTCGAGGCCGCGCTGCGGGGGCTCGCGCGCGCCGAACGCGACGCGGCCGTGGTCGCGCGGGTGATCGTCTGCGCGATTCGCAATCAGCCGCCCGAGCTGGCCGTCGACGCCGCGCGCGTGGCGGCCGAGTACCGCCGTCGTGGCGTTGTCGGTTTCGACCTCGCCGGCGGCGAAGCGGGGCATCCGGCGACCGATTTCGCGCGTGCGTTCGCGCACGCGCGCCGGCACGACCTCGCCTGCACCTGCCACGCGGGCGAGGGCGCGGGTGCCGAGAGTGTGCGCGATGCGGTGCAGGGGTGCGCGTGCGATCGCGTCGGCCACGGCACGCGCATCATCGAGGATCCGTCGCTGCTCGACTACCTCGTCGACCGCCGGATCTGCGTCGAGTGCTGCCTCACGTCCAACGTGCAGACGCGCGCCGCAGCCTCGTACGAGGCGCACCCGTTCCGCGCGTACTTCGACCGGGGGCTCAACGTCGTGCTCAACACGGACAATCGCCTGATGAGCGGCACGACGCTCGTCGACGAGTACGCGCACGCCGCGCGCCGGCTCGGCTTCACCCTCCCCGAGCTTGCGCGCGTCGCGCGCCACGGGTTCGAGAGCGCGTTCCTGCCTTACGCGGAGCGCGAGGCGCTGCTGGCGCGGCTCGCGCCCGAGTTCGACGCGGTGGTGCGCGAGGGCGCGGCGGCGACCGCGGTCGAGGCGGGGCTCAGCATGCAGGTGACCGCCTGATGGGGCTCCCCGCGTCGGACCTCGTGCCCGCGGACGTGTCCGTGGACGTCGCCGCCGCGATCCGCTACGGCGCCGCCGCCGCGCGCGGGGCGGCCGCCGCCGTCCGCGATCGACTCGGCCTCGCGGCCGACGCCGCGCCGGTGTGCGCGATCGTCCTCGGCTCCGGCCTCGGCGATCTCGCCGACGACGTCGCGGACGCGCGGCGTGTGCCATTCGCCGACGTGCCCGGGTTTCCGGCCGCGACGGTCGAGGGGCACGCGGGCGCATTGCTGAGCGGCACGCTCGCCGGTCGGCCGGTGCTCGCGCTCGCCGGGCGCTTTCATCTGTACGAGGGGCACCCCGCGCCGCTTGCCGCCTTCACGGTGCGCGTCGTCCACGCGCTCGGCGCGCGCACGCTGTTCCTCAGCAATGCCGCGGGCGGCGTGCGCCGCACGTTAGGCCGAGGCGACCTGATGATCATCGCCGACCAGCTGAACCTCACCGGGCGCAACCCGCTCGTCGGTCCGCTGCAGGACGGCGACCTGCGATTTCCGGACATGTCGGAACCGTACGATGCGGCGCTGCGCGCGCTCCTCCGCACGGCGGCGCGCACGGTTGGCGTGCCGGTGGCGGAGGGCGTCTACGCCGGTCTCCTCGGCCCGAGCTTCGAGACGCCGGCGGAGGTGCGCATGCTCGAGCGGCTGGGTGCCGACGCGGTCGGGATGTCGACCGTGCCCGAGGCGATCGTCGCGCGTGCGTTGGGCATGCGCGTCGCCGGCGTGAGTCTGGTGACCAACGCCGCGAGCGGACACACCGGCCAGCCGCTGACGCACGCCGAGGTGCTCGAGTCCGGACGTGAGGCGTCCGCGCGGTTCCGCGCGCTCGTCACCGAGTTCGTGCGTCAGCTGGTGTGACCGCGCGCCGCCTACTGCGTGCGGCGCTGCGGCGCGTGCGGCAGGCCGCGCAACCGGTCCTGGAAGGCGTGGAAGTTGCGCGTGTCGCGCGTCAGCGTCTCGAGCTGCGCCGGCGGCACGAGCTGCGCGATTTCTTCCCGCGTCGCGCGAATCCGGTCCTCCTCGAGCGGGTGCGACGCGAACCACGCGCTCACCGCGTCCGGGCGGGTCTTGCGTTCGTCGAGCAGGATCTGGAACATGTCCGGGATCCCGCGCGGGTCGATCCCTGCCTTGGTGGTGAAGATCACGCCCTCATGGTCGGCCTCGGACTCGTCCTGCCGACTGAACTTGGCGAACAGCGCGCCGCCGCCGAGCTGGATGAGTGCGCCGCCGCCGTTGGCGCAGACGCGCGTGAACCCGCAGATCAGCGAGGCGCCCATGTTCGCGTTCTGCTGTTGCGCCATCTGCTTGATCGAGTGGCGCAGCACGACGTGCCCGATCTCGTGCCCCATCGGGCCGGCGAGCTCGCTCATGTTCTGCGCGCGTTCGATCAGGCCACGGTTCACGTAGATGTACCCACCGGGCACGGCGAACGCGTTGATGTCGGGGCTGTCGACGATGTAGAAATGCCACTCGAGGTCGGACCGCGGCGTGACGTGGGCCAGCGAGTCGCCGAGCACGTTGATGTAGCGGTTGACCTCGGCGTCCTGAACGAGCGGCAGCTGCTGGTTGATCTGTGCGGCGTACTGCTGCCCCATCTGCACTTCCTGCGGCTGCGAGACGCTGCTCGCGGTCACGCAGCCGGTGGCCGCGAGCGTCGCCGCCGCGGCACACGCAGCGCCGCCGATGGCGAGATTACGGAAGAGACGAATCATGAACACTCCACACGTGCGTGGTCAGACGACGCGAGCCGACCCTTGGCGGGACGCCTGCGGTGCCGCGCGCCGTCGGGCAAGTCACGTTCCCCGCGGCGGGCCGCGCGCTACTCGCATTGATACCCCGTGCGCCTGCTGACGCTCGCGCGCGACCTCACGCGCCGCAAAGCCCGCGATCGCCACGGCCTGTTCGTCGCCGAGGGCGTGCGCGCGGCGGAGGCGACGCTGTCGGCCGGCGTTGCGATCCGTGGCGTGGTCGTAGCGCCGGCGCTGCGCGAAACCGTACGTGGCGCGGCGCTCCGCGCGACGCTCGACGCGCGCGGGCTCGACGTGCTGGAGGTCGACGACGATGCGTTCGCGACGGCGGCCGACACCGAGACGCCGCAGGGCGTGCTCCTCGTCGCCGAACGCCCCGTCGCCTCGCTCGACCAGCTCGGGGCGGCGGCGGCGGGGGCCGGCGTGGGGCGCGAGTTCCGCCTGCTCGTCCTCGACGCGGTGCAGGACCCCGGCAACGTCGGCACGCTCGTCCGTGTGGCGGCCGCGCTCGGCGCGGCCGGCGTCGTCGCCCTCCCG
>DASWUT010000951.1:0-8443 GCA_036401455.1 Gemmatirosa sp.
GAACCACCGCGACGCGCGGCGTGCCTGGCCGAACACGCGCGCGGTGGCCCGCGTCGTTAGAGGCAGTGTGGGCGTCATGCCGGAGCTATACCCGCCGGCCCCCGGCAGGGTTCGCGGGCCGCGGTCGTCCCTCACGCTGCGCGCTGATTGCCGTGTAGTGGGGCGGCGTCGCCGCGCAGCCCGCGACCGTCCGTCGCGGCGAGCGGAACGACGCGCGCGTGTCCGGCCGGCCGCGGCCCTGTTGCCCGCCAGCGCGCGATCGCGTTGCGCGTGTCGACGACCAACCCCGCGTGCTCGACGACGAGCGCCCAGTCGATCGCCGTGTGGTCGGTGACGATCACCACGGCGTCGGACGCGCGCAGTTCCTCGGCCGCGAGCGCGACGCTCTGCCGCGTCTCGCCATCCTCGCGGTAGTGCGGCACGTGCGGGTCGTGGTAGGCGACCTCCGCACCGCGTTGCTCGAGCAGCCGGATGACGTCCAGCGCGGGGCTCTCGCGCATGTCGTCGATGTCCTTCTTGTAGGCGACGCCGACGACGAGCACGCGGCTGCCGTTGACCGCCTTGCGGTCGTCGTTCAGCGCTCGCGCGACCTTCTCGACGACGTAGTCGGGCATCGACGAGTTGATCTCGCTCGCGAGGTCGATGAACCGCGTCTTGTAGTTGAGCGTGCGCATCTTCCACGCGAGGTAGTGCGGGTCGAGCGGGATGCAGTGGCCGCCGATCCCCGGCCCCGGCGTGAACTTCATGAAGCCGAACGGCTTCGTCGCCGCAGCCTCGATCACTTCCCACACGTCGACGCCGAGTTTGTCGCAGACGATCGCGATCTCGTTCACGAGCCCGATGTTCACCGCGCGGAACGTGTTCTCGAGCAACTTGACGAGCTCGGCCGCTTCCGGCGAGGCGACCGGGACCACGCGGTCGATACACGATTCGTAGAGCGCGGTCGCGACCTCGACGCACGCCGGCGTGACGCCGCCGAGCACCTTCGGGGTGTTCTTGGTATGCCAGACCGCGTTGCCCGGATCGACGCGCTCGGGGCTGAAGGCGAGGAAGACGTCGCTCCCGACCGTGAGGCCGGCGGCCTCCATGCGCGGCTGCAGCAATTCGCGCGTGGTGCCCGGATACGTCGTGCTCTCGAGCACGACGACGGTGCCCGGCCGCGCCTGCCGCTGGATCGTGTCGGCCGCCGAGATGACGTACGCCATGTCCGGATCGCGCGTCTTGGACAGCGGCGTGGGCACGGCGATCGAGATCGCGTCGCACTCACCGAGGCGCGTCTCGTCGGTCGTCGCGAGGAAGCGCCCGGCCGCGATCTGCTCGGCAACCGTGGCGCGCGGGACGTCCTGGATGTGCGAGTCGCCCGCGTTGAGCAGGTCGACGACGCGCGCGCTCACGTCGTAGCCAATGACGCGGAACCCGGCGCGCGCGAACTCGATCGCGAGCGGCAGTCCGACGTAGCCGAGTCCGACGACGGCGATCGTGGCCGTACGTTCGGCGATCCTGGTCAGCAGTTGATCTTTCATGCGGTCGCGGCGACGGGTGGGCCGCTTGGGTGACGCGGAGGAGAGGAGAGCGCGCCGGCGACTCGCGCCGGCGGCGGGCCGTCAGCGCCCGTAGAACGCGCGCACGGCCCCGACGACCTCGTCACGCTGGTCGCGGGTCAGCTCGGGGAACACAGGCAACGAAAGCACCTCGCGGGCCGCGCGCTCCGCCTCGGGGCACGCCCCTTCACGGTAGCCGAGGTACGCGAAACACGGCTGCAAATGCAGCGGCAACGGGTAGTAAATCGACGTACCGACGCCACACTGCTTGAGGTGCGCCTGCAACGCATCGCGGCGTTCGGCGCGCAGTGTGTACTGATTGTAGATCGACTCGTTGGCCGGGTCGATCGTCGGCGTACGGACGTCCGCCATGTCGGCGAACGCCGCGTCGTAGTACGCCGCGTTCTCGCGCCGCCGCGCGCTCCACGCGGCCAGATGCGGAAGCTTGGCGCGCAGCACCGCCGCCTGCAGCGCGTCGAGGCGGCTGTTGTAGCCGACCTCCTCGTGGTAGTACGTCTTGCGCGAGCCGTGGGTCCGCAGGCGCAGCAGCCGCTCGTTCAGCGCGCCGTACTGCGTCACGAGCATGCCGCCGTCGCCGTAGCCGCCGAGGTTCTTGGACGGGAAGAAGCTCAACGTGCCGATCGTCGCCGATTCGCCAGCCATTCGCCACTCGCCGTCGATGCGGCGCCGCGCACCGATCGACTGCGCGGCGTCCTCGATGATCGGCACGCCAGGCGCCGCGGCCGCGACGCGCTCGAGCGCCGCCATCTGCCCGAACAGGTCGACCGGGACGACGGCGCGCACGTCGGGCGACATCGCGGCCGCGACCGCGTCGGGCGAGATGTTGAACGTGTCGGGCTCGATGTCGACGAACACCGGCGTCGCACCGACGTTGTGGATCGTCCCCGCGGTGGCGAAGAACGTGAACGGCGTCGTGATGACGCGGTCGCCGCGGCCGATGTCGAGCGCGCGAAGCGCCAGCAGGAGCGCATCCGTGCCGTTCGCGCAGCCGACCGCGTGCGCCGCGTGCGACAGCGACGCCACCTCGGCCTCGAGTTGCGCGACCGGCTCGCCGAGGATGAACGCCTGCTCGTCGACCACGCGCATGAGCGCGGCGACGACGTCGTCGCGGATGGTCGCGTGCTGCGCGCGGAGGTCGAGGAGGGGAACGGCCATGCGGAGTTCGGGGCGGAACGCCGGCGCGTCCACCGCGCCGGAACCCCGAAAGGTGTGCCCGGCCAGAGACCAAGTCAACCGAAATCGACCGGTCAGCTGCTTCGTAACGGCAGGGGCACCTCGTGTCCGGTGCGCGCGCTTTCGTAGATCCCGAGGATCAGTTCGAGCGACTTCCGCCCGGCGCGGCCGTCCGTTTCCGCCGGTGCCTCGCCACGCAGCACGGCGAGCACGTTGCGGTAGTACGCCTCGTGCCCGAATCCGTAGACCGTCGGCGGGTTCGTCGCGGTCGCGTCGACCAGCTTGTCGTCGTCGTCGTAGTCGGCGAACTGCCACGTCTCGATCTTGTTCACCGCGGTGCCCCCGACCTTCGCCGTCCCGCGCTCGCCCATCAGCGTGACCGACCCTTCGAGGTTGCGCGGGTAGGTGAGCATCGAGACCTCCATCACCCCGAGCGCTCCGTTGCGGAAGCGGAGCACCGCGGCCCCGACATCCTCGGCCTCGATGCGCCGCGCGAGCGTTGCCGTCTTTGCGACGACGCTCTCGACCGGCCCCATCAGCCACTGCACGAGATCGACGTAGTGCGACGCCTGATTCATGAACGCGCCACCGTCGAACTCCCACGTGCCACGCCACGGCGCCTGATCGTAGTACTCCTGCGGACGCGTCCACCGCACCGTGCAGTTGGCGAGGAAGAGGCGCCCGAATCGCCCCTTGTCGACCGCCCGCTTGAGCAGCTGTACGGCCGGATTCAGCCGGTTCTGCTTGACGACGAAGAGATGGACGCCGGCGTCGTCGCACGCCCGCACGAGCGCGTCCGCGCCGGCGAGCGAGATCGCCATCGGCTTCTCGCTCAGCACATGCTTGCCCGCGCGTGCGCCCGCGATGCCGTGCGCCGGATGCAACCCGGACGGCGTGCAGACGGCGAGCAGATCGAACGGCGTGCCCGCGATCATCGCGTCGAGCGACGCGTACCAGGGCACGCCGTTCGCCTCGCCGACCTCCTGCGCGCGCGCCTCGACGGCGTCGGCGACGGCAGCCAGCGCGAAGCCATCGAGCCTCGCGATCGCATCGACGTGGTTGCGGCTGATGCGACCGCACCCGATCAGTCCGACGCGCACGGTCGCGTCCCGGGCAATCCGCATCACGGCGCCTCCGTCAGGGCCGCGACGGGTCGCAGCACGTCGCCGACGAGCAGGTACCGCGCGTCGCACGCCGGGCAGGTGACCGCGATCTCGGGCCCGGGCGCGGCGCGCGGCGCGTCGAGCAGTTCGCCGCACGCGCACGCCCAGCCGCGGTGCCGCGCGGGCACGCCAGCCACGACCGCGTACGCGGGCACGTCGCGCGTGACGACCGCGCCCGCGCCGACGAAGGCGTACTCGCCGATCGTGTTGCCGCAGACGACGGTCGCGTTCGCGCCGATCGACGCGCCGCGCCGCACGAGCGTCCGCCGGTACTCGTGCTTGCGTGAGACGTGGCTGCGCGGATTGTGCACGTTGGTGAACACCATCGAAGGTCCGCAGAACACGTCGTCCTCCAACTCGACGCCCTCGTAAAGGCTGACGTTGTTCTGGATCTTGGCGTTGCGGCCGACGCGCACGCCCGGCATCACGACGACGTTCTGGCCCAACGAGCAGTCCTCGCCGACGATCGATCCGGCCATCAGGTGGCAGAAGTGCCATACCTTGGATCGCGCACCGACGCGCGCGCCCGCGTCGACGTAGCTCGACGGGTGCACGAACGCGCTCGGGTGCACGTCCTCCTCGTGCTCCGACGCCGTCGTCTCGCGAATGGCCGCGGCGTTCACGCCGTGACCCCGGTCGCGACCTCGCTGAGCGCCACGGTCGCCGTGCCGGTCACGGCGTCAGCGCCGAGGCGCGCGTGCCATTCCTGCAGCGAACGCACGTCGACCGCGTCCGTCCGCGACGCCTGGATGCCGTCGGCGACGGCCATCGCGGCGGCGAGCGTCGTCGTGTACGCGACGCGCCTCGAGACCGCGGCCTGTCGCAGCGACAGGTCGTCCTCCTGCGCCGACTTCCCGCGCGGCGTGTTGACGAGCAGGCCGACCGTCCCGTTCACGAGGAGGTCGATCCCGTTAGGCCGCCCCTCGCTCAGCTTGAACACGCGCGTGCTCGGCACGCCGGCCGCGGCGAGCGCTGCCCGAGTGCCCTCGGTCGCGTACAGTGCGAAGCCCATCTCGTGGAACCGGCGCGCGACGCCGACGACGTTCGCCTTGTCCCGATCGTTCACAGACACGAACACCGCGCCTTGCGTCGGCAGCCGGTTGTCTGCCGCGAGCTGCGATTTCCAGAACGCCGCCGCGAAATCCGCGGCCACGCCCATCACCTCGCCCGTCGAGCGCATCTCGGGCCCCAGCACCGGGTCGAACGCGCGGAACTTGTTGAACGGGAACACCGCTTCCTTCACGCTCACGTACGGCGGGATGATCTCGTGCGTTAGGCCGAGGTCGGCCAGGCGCTCGCCGAGCATGACGCGGGCGGCGAGGGCGGCCAGCGGAACGCCGATCGCCTTGCTCACGAACGGGATCGTGCGGCTCGCGCGCGGGTTGGCCTCGAGCACGTACACGCGCCGGTCACGGACGGCGTACTGCACGTTCATGAGCCCGACGACGCCGAGCCGCCGCGCGAGCGCGATCGTCTGCTCGCGCATGCGGTCCAGCACCTCGGCCTCGATCGTCGGCGGGGGAAGCACGCACGCCGAGTCACCCGAGTGGATCCCTGCCTCCTCGACGTGCTGCATCACGGCGCCGATCACGACGTCGTGACCGTCCGCGATCGCGTCGACGTCGACCTCGACCGCGTCCTCGAGGAACCGGTCGATCAGCACGGGGCGGTCCTCGCTCACGCGCACCGCGCGCACGAAGTAGTCGCGGAGCGACGCCTCGTCGTACACGATCTCCATCGCGCGCCCGCCGAGCACGTACGACGGGCGGACGAGCGCGGGATACCCGACGCGCGCGGCGACGGCGACCGCCTCGTCGACGCCCGTCGCCGTGCCGTTGGGCGGCTGCTCGAGCCCGAGCTCGCGCGCGACCGCATCGAACCGGCGGCGGTCCTCCGCGACGTCGATCGCGTCGGGCGGCGTGCCGAGGATCCGCACTCCGGCCCGCTCCAGCGCGCGCGTGAGCTTGAGCGGCGTCTGCCCCCCGAGCTGCACGATGACGCCGATCGGCTGTTCGCGGTCGACGATCTCGAGCACGTCCTCGAGCGTCAGCGGCTCGAAGTAGAGCTTGTCCGAGGTGTCGAAGTCGGTCGAGACGGTCTCGGGATTCGAGTTGACCATGATCGTCTCGTAGCCGGCATCGCGCAGCGCGAGCGCCGCCCGCACGCAGCAGTAGTCGAACTCGACGCCCTGCCCGATCCGGTTGGGGCCGGACCCGAGGATCACGACCGACGCGCGCGCCGAGCGCGGTGCCTCGCCTTCCTCGTCGTAGCTGCCGTACAGGTACGGGGTCGCCGACGGGAACTCGCCCGCGCACGTGTCGACCATCTTGTACGCGGGCCGGACCCCGGACGCGTGCCGCGCTTCGCGCACCGCGTCCTCCGTCGTGCCGCCTAACGCCGCGAGCTGGCGGTCGGAGAAGCCGAGCCGCTTCATGCGGCGGAGCGTCGCCGGGCCCGAGCGCGTCGCCGCGTCGGAGGCCGCGTACGCGCGCTCCGCACTGACGGTCTCGTCGAGTTGCGCGAGGAACCACGGATCGATCCCCGTGAGCCCGGCAATCTCATCGACGTCCATTCCGGCGAGGAACGCTCGCTTGAGCTGGTATACTCGCTCGGGCGTCGGCTGGCGCAACGCGGCGCGAAGCGTCGTCAGCTCGTCGTCCGCGAGCCGGTCGTCGGCGAGCGTCTCGCCCACGGTCCATCCGGTGCGCCCGTTCTCGAGCGCGCGGAGTGCCTTCTGGAAGGCCTCCTTGAACGTGCGTCCAATCGCCATGCTCTCACCGACGCTGTGCATCTGCGTCGTGAGGCGCGCGTCGGCCCCGGGGAACTTCTCGAACGCGAACCGGGGGCACTTGACGATCACGTAGTCGAGCACCGGCTCGAACGACGCCGGCGTGGTGCGCGTGATGTCGTTCGGGATCTCGTCCAGGCGATAGCCGACGGCCAGCTTCGCGCCGATGCGCGCGATCGGGAACCCGGTCGCCTTCGAGGCGAGCGCCGACGACCGCGACACGCGCGGGTTCATCTCGATCACGACCAGTTCGCCGTCAGTGGGGTTGACCGCGAACTGGATGTTGCAGCCGCCGGCGTCGACGCCGATCTCGCGGATGATCGCGACGGCCGCGTCGCGCATCGTCTGATATTCGCGGTCCGTCAGCGTCATCGCCGGCGCGACCGTGATCGAGTCGCCGGTGTGCACCCCCATCGGGTCGAAGTTCTCGATCGAGCACACGATCACGACGTTGTCCGCCGAGTCGCGCATGACCTCGAGCTCGAACTCTTTCCAGCCGATCAGCGATCGCTCGATGAGCACCTGCGACACCGGCGACAGATCGAGGCCGCGCCGCACGATCTGCTCGTACTCGTCCCGGTTGTACGCGATTCCGCCGCCCGACCCGCCGAGCGTGAACGACGGGCGTACGATCGCCGGGAATCCGGCCCAATCCGCAACGGCGACCGCCTCGTCCCACGTCGTCGCGATCCGGCCGGCGGGCGTCCGGAGCCCGATCCGCCGCATCGCGGTATCGAACTCCTGTCGGTCCTCGGCCATCGTGATCGCGCGCGCGTTCGCGCCGATCAGCTCGCATCCGTACTGCGCCAGAACGCCGCGCTCGGCGAGTGTCATCGCGACGTTGAGCGCGGTCTGCCCGCCCATCGTCGGCAGCAACGCGTCGGGACGCTCGCGCGCGATGATCCGTTCGACGAAGTCGGGCGTGACCGGCTCGATGTACGTCCGATCGGCGATCTCCGGATCCGTCATGATCGTCGCCGGATTCGAGTTCACCAGGACGACCTCGTAGCCCTCCTCGCGGAGCGCTTTCACGGCCTGCGTCCCCGAGTAGTCGAACTCGGCGCCCTGCCCGATGACGATCGGGCCGGAACCGATGACGAGGATGCGGCGAAGGTCGGTACGGCGGGGCATGGCGGTCGGTGGGCGCGGTACAGAACCGCGGAGCCGTCAGGGCGCCGCGATCAGATCATCGATGAGGTCGTCGAGCGTGCGGCGCGGCGCCCACCCGGTGTCGGCGGCCAGCTTTGCCGCACTGCCGACGAGCGCCGGAACTTCGGCCGGTCGAACGAGGGCAGGATCGCTCTCGATCCGGGCGGTCACGCCAGCGCGGGCCAGCACGCGGCGCGCCAGGCCGCCGACCGAGTGGCCGACGCCGCTCGCGACGTTGTACGCCTCGCCCGGCCGCCCTCGCTCGGCAAGCGCAATATACGCCTCCACGACGTCGTCGACGTGCAGGAAATCGCGCACGGTCGTCTGGTTGCCCATGACGAGCGGCGCGCCGAGCGGCCCCGCCGCGAGCGCCCGCGTCCGCCCGACCAACCCGGGCAGCAGGAACCGGAACGCCTGCCCGGGCCCGCTGTGGTTGAAGCTGCGCGCCGCGACCACGCGTACCCGGTCCGCGCGCCACGCCTGCAGCGCGAGCGTCTCCTGCGCGACCTTGGTGGCCGCGTACACGGTGTGCGGTCGCTGCTCGGCGCTCTCGGGCAGCGGGAACTCGGACGCGTCGTGCCGCCCATATTGCTCGCCGCTGCCGACGA
>DASWUT010000952.1:0-1516 GCA_036401455.1 Gemmatirosa sp.
CCAAACGCCGCCCCACCCGCGCGCCGCAGTGCCCAGACCAGCGCGAGCGCCAGCCCCGCCGGCACCGCCAGCAGTAGCGCCGACGCCGCGAGCGTGAGCGCCGACCCGACCACGTTCTGCCCCGTCGCCTCGATGCCGCGCGCACTCTCGCCCGGCTGGCGCGCCCACGCGGGAAACAACAACGCGATCCCGTTCTGCACCGTGAGCGTCGCCGCGTTGAGCCCCGGCAGCGCGAGGGCGAGCGCGAGCGCGTACACGCCGCGGTCGGCCGCCCCCAACCCGAACTCGTCGCGCGCACCCGCCGCCGCGACGAGCAGGAATGCGAGCGCCGCGAACTGCACGGCCGTCAGCGCGAGCACCGACGCCCCAATCTCGGCCGTGACGAGCGTCCGTCCGGCGAGCGGTACGGCCTTGAGAAAGGGCAGGTGCGGGAGGTCGTGACGCAGATCGTAGCGCACCCACAGCGGCCCCATCGCCACGAGCAGCACGCCCCACGTCGCCGCCACCACGGTCGCCAGCTCGGCAAACCGTGCGCTGCGAATCGCCAGCGCGAGCGTCACCGCGGCCGCACCCCCGAGCAGGGTGAGCACCCGAACGAGCGCCGTCGCGCGCGTGAAGGCGAGCCAGTTCTTCCAGACGAGCGCGATCCCCGGCGAACCGGACGGCGCGAGGCCGAGCGTCGCGCGGGCCGTCGCGCCGGGCGCGCGCGTCCGGGCGTTCGCGCGCGCCCGGCGTCGGGTCTCGCCCGCTTCGAGCGCGATCTCCGTCAACCGCGCATCGACGCGAACGACCCACAGGTAGTGCACGATGACCAGAAGCGCCGCGGTTGGCAGTGTCGCCGCCCAGCGTTGCCGCGCCGCGGCGTCGCCCAGCACACCCGCGGCGCCGGTTCCCGGCGCGGCCCACCTGCCGAGCGCGAACAGCGGCGCGAGCAGCGTGCGCGTCGGCCAGAGCGCCCACCGTGAGGGTGCCTCGTCGAGCGCGGCGCCGAGGGCCTGTCCGAACGCGATCAGTCCTCCGTCCCACGCCGCCGCGAGCGCCCTCGCGCGCGGCACGAGCGTGAGCGCGACGGCCACGCCTAACGCACCGAGCACGACCGCCGGCACCCAGCGCCCCACGCCCGTGCGCGGCGTGTCGTCCGGCAGGATCGCGGCCCGCGACGCTGCCGCCGGAGCGCCGCCGGAGACGAGCGCTGCCGCCAGTCGGTGCAGCTGCAGCGTCGAGAAGACGAGCCACAACGAGAGCGCGCGCGCCCACGCGGACGCGTGCCCCGCACCGCCCCGCAGCAGGACGGTGAACAGCACCGTGTTGAACAGCACGGCCAGCTGCGCCCGCCACAGCTTCCAGTGCACGAGCCCGCGACGCGACACCGGAGCGGCGAACAGCAGGTGCTCCTCCGCCTGCGTGAACGCGAGCACCCCTGACGCGGCCCGCCCCCCGCGCCCCAGCCACCAGTACGCCGGCAGCCCCAACACGACCAGCGCCGCGACGCGCACTGGCCACCCGCCGCCGACCA
>DASWUT010000953.1:0-1638 GCA_036401455.1 Gemmatirosa sp.
CGGCGGACGCGGGGCGCAGGCGGTAGCAGCCGGCGAGCGCGCGGACCGCGCGTGTCACCCGTGGCAGCGGCGCCGGGCGGATCGCCATCGCGAGCGCCGGCCGCTCGCCGTCCAGCCGCGTCCGCGGCTGTCGCACCTGCTGGAAGGTGCGCTCGTCCGAACTCGTCGGTCGCGCCCCGGCCATCCCGGCCGTGGTATTTGCTCGAGTCGCCGTTGGTAGCCCGGCGAGGGTGTGCGCGACCCGATGCCACCAGGGGCTCGCACCGACGACGAAGCGCAACGGGGGCAAGGTGACCAGTGCGAACAGACAGCCGTAGACGTACACCGGGTGAATGCGGCGACGGGTGACGACGTCGTAGACGGGGCCGGCGAGGATGAAGGCCAGATTGACGAGGCCCACGACCGGATGGGAGACGCCGTAGCCCACGATGCGGCCGAGCGGGGCGCTGAGCATGCCAGCGACGACGGCGAGGAGCATGAGGCGCTGATGCGCCGCGCGGTTGCGGCGCTGGAGCCAGCCCGCGACGAAGAAGATGGAAAAGGTGACGATGTCGACCAGGGCGACGAGGAACTGGGTTTCCGGATCGAGGGACGGGGTGCCACGGTTGAGGCGAATGGCCATGAACGTGACGGCGAGACCGAGGACGATCACGGCAGCGCCGAGCGCGGCGCCAAGGACGCCCAACCTGCGGTGGACGGCGGGGCGGTGGACGGCGATGAGGCCCGTTTGGAGCACGAAATAGAGAACCCAGGCCGTGAACACGGCGCCGTGCACGTGCACCAGCAGACTGAGGGGTGGCGCGAGCGGGAACGCCGTCTTGAGGTAATAGCTGCGGCTGAAACCGACGAAAATCAGGAGGGCGGCGGCAACGGCGACGCTGAGGAAGAATGTGCGGTCCGACGCGGTACGGGTGCGCAGTGCGGGGGCCGACGGTGCAACGATGGCGGACATGGCACTCCGGACTTGGGGTTACGATCAGAACAGACCTCGCGCCGCGTCCGGCGTGGAGATCCCGCGCCGGCTAGGGCGTGTGCGCAAACCGGGTCGGCGGGTACCGCGTCGGATCGCGCGCGGCGGCCCGCGCGCGGTGGTCGTACACGACCCGGCCTCCCACGACGGTCAGCACGCTCGTCGTCCCGGGCAGCGCCTCGGGTGGGACGGTGAAGACGTCCTGCGAGAGCACGGCGAGGTCGGCCAGCATACCGGGCGCAAGCGTCCCCTTGTCTCGCTCGGTGAACTCGGCGTACGCCGGCGCGCGCGTCAGCATCGCGACGGCCGCCTCGCGCGAGATTGCCTGGCCGGGCACGGTCGGCTCGGTCACGGCGGCCATCACGTAGTAGAAGGGGTTCCGGAGCATGTCCGAGCCGTACGCCACCGGGATGCCGGCCGACGTCCAGGCGCGGAGTGGCGCTCCCTCGGCGCGCGGCTGCGCGATGACGACGCCGAGCCGGCGCGCCCGCGCGATCTGCGGGCCGGCGATCTGACCGCCGTGCTCAAAACGGACCCGGCGCGGGCGCCAGACCGAGTCGGGCGCGAGCGCCTCCATGATGTTGAGCACGAGCGCCGCCGTACTGTCTCCCGCAATGTGGAGGCAGAGTTGGGCCGCCCCAGGCTGGAGCGCCTCCTGCAGCATCGCG
>DASWUT010000954.1:0-1863 GCA_036401455.1 Gemmatirosa sp.
GACGGGATCGACGTTCTCCCCAAGCTCGCCTCGACCGCGTTCGGCATCGCCAACATCTACGTCGTCGGTGCCGAGCGCGACCCGCGCCGCGCGCCCCACCCGGTCATGCTCACCGCGTGCGGCGAGGCCGCGCACCCCGACCGCGCCCGCGCCCTGCGCAAGGCCATGCTCGAGTTCTGCTCCAGCCGCGTACGCAAACGCTTCGCCCACGACCGCTGGGACGTCGTCGCCCCGCTGCTTCCCGACGGCTACCGCGCCCGCCTCGAGCGCAACCCGCCCGGCTGGGACGAGGAAGGCCGCGCGCTCAACGCGATGCGCGACCTCATGGCGCAGGGACCCGACGCCGTCGTCGCCCTCATCCGCGACACCGTGTTGTCCGTCCGCCGGCATGTCGCGTACTCCACGTTGCCGACCGTGCCCGCGGGCTCGCTCGACGACCCGGCCGCGCTCCTCGCCGACGTCGCGCAGCGGTTAGGCGCCGAAGGCCTGCAGGTCTGGTACGTCGACGTCACGCCGCCCGGCTCGCCGTCGCGCGCGGTCAAGGTCCTCGTTCCCGAACTCGAAGTCGAGGGGATGAGCTACCACCGCATCGGCGCGCGCGGTGTCCGCCTGCTCGCCGAGCGCGGCGACGGTCTCGCCGGCATCGACGCGGTTGGCGGCGTCGCCGCGATCCCCCCGGGCGCGCACCGCGTTCCCCTCACCGCCGAAGCCGAGGCCGAACTCGGCGGCCACGCCTGGTTCCACGTCGAGGAAGCCGAACGCCGGCTCGGCCGCCTCTATGCCCTCTACCGCGAACCCGGCGAGCACGTCCTCGCCTTCTCGGAGCCGACCGCGTGATTGGCGTCGCCCCCGCGAACGCGGGGGTCCACCTTTCACCGCCGACTAACGCCTCGCATGCTCCGCTACGCCTACAACACCAACGGCACCGCGCACCACCGCCTCGACGACGCGCTCGGCTTCATCGCTGACGCGGGCTACGACGGCGTCGCGCTCACGCTCGACGTGCATCACCTCGACCCGTTTGCCGACGACTTCCCCGGCCGCACCCGCGCCCTCGCCCGCCGCCTCCGCGCCCTGAATCTCGGCCTCGTCGTCGAGACCGGCGCGCGCTACCTGCTCGACCCGCGCGCCAAGCACGAGCCCACGCTCGTCACCCCGTCCGCCGACGGGCGCGGCCGCCGCGTCGAGTTCCTTCGACGCTGCCTCGACGTCTGCGCGGAGTGCGGCGGCGAGACGGTCAGCTTCTGGGCCGGCGTCCCCCGCCCCGAGGTCGACCGCACGGACGCGTGGAACTGGCTCGCGCACGGCGTCGCCGAGGTCGTCGCCCTCGCGACCGAACGCGGCGTCGTGGCCTCGCTCGAGCCCGAGCCCGGCATGCTCGTCGAGACCGTCGACGACTGGCGCCGCCTGCGTGCCACGTTAGGCACCGCGGCCCCATGTCTGCGGCTCGCCCTCGACACGGGGCACTGCCTCGTCACCGGCGACCGCGACCCCGCGGCTGCCGTCCACGAGTGCGCCGCCGACCTCGGGACCGTCGCCGTCGAGGACATGCGCCGCGGCGTGCACGAGCACCTTCCGTTCGGCGAGGGCGACATGGACACCGCATCGGTGCTTCGCGCCCTCGCCGACGTCGGCTTCGACCGCCTGGTGACGGTCGAACTGTCCCGCGACTCGCACCGCGCGCACGAGATGGTCCCGCGGGCGCTGGCGTACCTCAAGACGGCCGAGCGCGCCGCGTGACGTCGTCACCCCCGCGCACGCGGGGGTGACGACGTCACGCGGCGCGTTCGGCCGTCTTGAGGTACGCCAGCGCCCGCGGGACCATCTCGTGCGCGCGGTGCGAGTCGCGGGACAGTTCGACCG
>DASWUT010000955.1:0-10459 GCA_036401455.1 Gemmatirosa sp.
CGCAGGAGCTGTTCGCGCTGCTCGTGTGGGGCGCGGTGAGCTGGCTCATCTACCGCCGGCTGGTCCTCAGGCCGCGGCGGCTGCAGGGCGACGGCGTCGAGACGCGCGAGGCGGTGATCATCCTGTCGATCATCGCCGTCCTGATGTTCACGCTGCTGCTGACGAACACGATGGACGCCGTGCTCGAACCCGACGCGGCGAAGGGGACGGCGGGTTTCGGCCGCCTCGTGGGTCCGGGGATCGGCGCCCTGCTGCGCGGCCACGTCTCGCCCGATACCGCGCTCGCCGTGCGCAACGTGAGCTGGTGGACGCACGCGATCCTCGTCCTCGGCTTCCTCAACTACCTGCCGTTCTCGAAGCACCTGCACGTCCTCGTCTCGCTGCCTAACACGTACCTGTCGAACACCGAGGGCCCGGGCGCCAAGGGCGCGATGCGCCCGATGGACCTCGAGGACGAGACGGCGGAGTCGTTCGGGGCGAACGACGTCGAGCAGCTGACGTGGAAGAACCTGCTCGACGGGTACTCGTGCACGCAGTGCGGGCGCTGCACCGCCGCGTGCCCGGCCAACCTCACGGGCAAGCTGCTGAGCCCGCGCAAGATCGTCGTCAACGTGCGGCAGCGCCTGATGGAAAAGGCGCCGCTCGTCGTCCACGACTTCGACGAGTTGCAGCACCACCGCCTCGACGGCGGCGAGGGTGCCGACGGCCTGAAGGGCGAAGACGGCGCGCGTACGGCCGCCGACATCCTCGGCAATACGCTCCTCGACAACTACATCACCGAAGAAGAGCTCTGGGCGTGCACGAGCTGCCGCGCGTGCGTGCAGGAGTGCCCGGTGAGCATCGACCAGCTCGACGTCATCAACGAGATGCGGCGCTACCTCGTGCTCTCCGAGTCGCGCTTCCCGGAGCAGTTGCAGCCGGCGTTCACGTCGATGGAGCGCAACGGCTCTCCGTGGGCGTTCTCGCCGTCGGTGCGCGAGGAGTGGGCCGAGGGGATGGAGATCCCGACGATGGCCGAGGCGTTCGAGGCGGGAAAGCGCCCCGAACTGCTCTTCTGGGTCGGGTGCATGGGCTCGTTCGACGACCGCGCGAAGAAGATCACGGTCGCGTTCGCGCGCGTGCTCAAGGCGGCGAACGTGGACTTCGCCATCCTGGGCCAGGAGGAGACCTGCCACGGCGACCCCGCGCGCCGCATGGGCAACGAGTACCTGTACCAGACACTCGCCAAGGGCGCGATCGAGACGCTCGACCGCTACGAGGTGAAGACCGTCGTCACCTTCTGCCCGCACTGCTTCCACCAGATCGGCAACGAGTTCCCGCAGTTAGGCGGCAACTACGAGGTGATCCACCACACGACGTACATCGAGCGGCTTCTGCAGCAGGGGCTCGTCCCGCTCGACACGGACGAGGGAAAGCGCCTCACGATGGTCTACCACGACAGCTGCTATCTGGGGCGCTACAACGACGTCTACGACGCACCGCGCAACACGCTCAAGCGCGCGCTGCCGGTGGTGACCCTCGTCGAGCCGAAGCGGACGAAGAGCCGCGGCCTCTGCTGCGGCGCGGGCGGCGGGCGGATGTGGATGGAGGAGGACACCGGCAAGCGCATCAACGTCGAGCGCACCGAGGAGCTGCTCGCGACCGGCGCCGACGCGATCGCGCTCGCCTGCCCGTTCTGCATGACGATGATGACCGACGGCGTGACGGCGGCCGGCAGCGACGTGCCGGTGCTCGACATCTCCGAGGTGGTCGCGTCGCGGCTCACCGGGACTCCGACGGTCGCACGGCACGCGGGTTGAGGGGGGATCACGGTGCCGCTCGCCGAGCGGCACCGTGATCACTTACCCGTATCGCGCTCACCTCGCGGGGCCACGCATGGCGGACGATCAGGCGCAGCAGGGCGGCAACGACGCCGCCGACGAGCGGCAGAACGAGCCGCGGCAGGGCATCCCGGGCAAGGGCTTCGATGCCGGCACGGGGTACGGCGGGGGCGGCAACGACTCGCTCTACAACGCCGAGTCGAGCTACGGCGGGCAGAGCGGGATCGGCGGCAATCGGATGCGCGGCGCGTACGCCGGAGAGGACTACGGGCGCTCGGGGCCGGGCGAAGAGCAGAGCACCGGCGCGGATGCGGGCGGCGGAGCGGCCGGTGGGGACGACGCGTCGAACGTTGCGCGCGACACGGACGGCCTGGGCAGCGCCAACCAGTCGAGCGACGCGCTCGCCGACCCCGACGTCGAGGCCGTAACGGGCGCGTTCGAGGGGAAGGGCGCCGCCACGGACGCGTCGAACGACGACATCCCGGAGAGCGGGATCTCGCGCGACGGGCCCGACACGGTCGACCTCGAGGACTTCTCGGGCGGCAGCCGGCGCGAGCCGGGGCGCTGAAGCCGGGGCGCTGCACCGCGCGCCCCGACTCGGAAGGGCAGACGTCCTTCGGCGTTACTTGAGCAGGCCGAGCACGGCCGCGCGGCCCGCCGCCCATCCAGCCGCGGTGGGCATGATGAGGTCGAAGTGACCGGCGCTATCGACCATGGTCAGCGTGACGTTGTCGCCCGCCGCCGCGGCCTTCGTGAGGAAGGTGCTGCTCTGCGTGGTCGGCACGATGTTGTCGAGCTTCCCGTGCACGAGTCGCACGGGCACGCCGATGGGCAGCCGCAGTGCGGGGCTCACCGCCTTGTAGCGGCTCGGCACCTGATTCGGCGACCCGCCCATGAGGTACGGCACCGACGCGTTGCAGCCGCTGGTGCCGTAGTAGGCGACGAGGTCGGCGATGCCGGCGAGGCTGACCACGCCCCGCACACGCAGCGTCGGCGCGGCCGGCGCGCCCGATGGCGGCACGCTGCGCGAGGCCGCCCACAGCGCGAGCTGGCCGCCGGCCGAGTGGCCGACGAGCACCACGCGCGTGGTGTCGATCGGGTAGCGGGCGGCGAGCTGGCGCAGGTAGTTGATCGACGCGGTGACGTCGTTGAACGTGCCGGTCCAGCCGGCGCCCGCGTCGCCGATGCGGCGATACTCGACGGTCCACGTCGCGACGCCGTTCTTCGCGAGGTCGGCCGCGGGCTGCGAGATCTGATCGAGGCCGTAGCTGTTGAGCCAGCAACCGCCGTGGAGGACGACGGCGACGGGGAAGGGACCGGTGCCGGTCGGCAGGCGCAGCTCGCCAAACTGGTGGGCAGTGTCGGCGCCGTACGCGAGGCGCGCGGTGTAGGGCGCGACCGGGAGGGCGGCAATGTCGCTCCACTGCACGACGCGGCTGATGGCGTCGGTGGCGGCTCGGACGACGGGCTGGGTGACGGACTGCGAGTCGGCGCAGGCAGCGGTGGCGCCGGCGAGGAGGAAGGACGCGAGCGTGCGAACAGCGGTGCGGATGGCGGGCACGGGCGGGGGCGGTGCGGCAGTAAGAACGCGCCGGCGCGCCGCAGCACGACGGCGGGCGCAGGAACGCATGTTTGCGGAGCCGGAAGATTGCCACTCGGCTGCGGGAACGCCAGTGCCGCAGGGGGCGCGTTGAGCGGTGAGGTGTAGCAGCGGCGCGACGCGCATGGACGCGCGTTAGGCAGCGCCTCAGCGCCGGCCGAGCGCGTACGTCACGATCGTCTGCCGTGTACCATTCGCCTCGATCACCTCGGCCTCCGCCTCGCGCACGACGAGCCCCAACTCCTGCGCCGCGTCGACGAACGCCGGCGCCGCGATCCGCCCGGGGTCGGTCACGAGCGCGATCCCGCCCCGCGCCAGCGTCCCCGCGATCGCCCGCGCGACGAGCGCCGCGTACGGCCGCTCGTACAGCACGTCCGAGGCGACGATGACGTCGAAGTGTCCGAGGTCGCGCGGCATCGCGCGCCAGTCGACGAGCCGCGTCGCACACGCGTGCCCGGTCGCGCGCCAGACGTTGGCGGCGGTGAACCGGAGCGCGTCGGCGTAGTAATCCGTCGCGGTGACGGCGAAACCGGCGTGCGCGGCGGCGACCGCGGCGACGCCGCTGCCGCACCCCAGCTCCAGTAACCGGCGCCCCGCGCCGCGTTCGGCGAGGAGTCGTGCGGCGAGCACGCGGGTCGACGGCCACACGTCGGCCCAGTACGGCAGCCGCTCGTCGTGCGCGAAGGCGTCCTCGTCGATGAGCTCTTCAGGCTCGGCCGGGCGAAGAATCGAGAACGTCGTGTGCGCGACGGGAACGTCCTCGACGACGGTCACGAACTCGCGCTCGAGCGCTGCGACGAGCGCCGCGCCATCGGCGTCCGCCACCGGCCTATCGTTCACCGACTCGTTGGTCGCCGACCGCTCCGTCATGCGCCCTCGTACGACGGGCGCTCCGCGCAGGCGAACGGATCGCCGGCGAGCGCGTCGCCGCCTAACGGTAACGCGCGGATCGGCGCGCCTGCGGGGAGCGCGCGCACGCTGGCGGGCACGACGACAAGCGCGTCGGCAGCGGCGACCGACGACAACAACCCCGACCCCTGCGGGCCGGTCAGCCGCGCGACGATCTCGCCCGCGTCGTCGGTGGCGAGGGTCGCGCGCAGGAAGTGTGTCAGCGGCGCCGCCGTCCGCAGCGGCTCGCCGAGCGTCGCGCGCAGCGTGCGGCGGAACGGGCGCGCGTCGCCGGCCATCGCGCGCAGGAGCGGGCGGACGAAGAGGGCGAACGTGACGGCGGTCGACACCGGGTTGCCGGGGAGCCCGAACCACGGCACGGCGGGGCCGCCCGCCGTCTCGCCCCGGGGCGGGAGCGCGCCGAAGGCGAGCGGCCCACCGGGGCGCATCCGCACGCGCCAGAACGCGAGCGTCCCGCCGAGTGCGTCGACGGCCGGACGGACGAGGTCGCGCGGGCCGACGCTGACGCCGCCGGTCGTGAGCACGACGTCGCACCCGGCGTCGCGCGCGGCGGCGATCCGGTCGCGCACGCCGTCGGGCGTGTCGGGCGCGATGCCGAAGTCGACCGCCTCGCCCCCGGTCGTGCGAACGAGGGCGGCGAGCGCGTACGCATTCGCGTTGACGATCGCCGCACCGGTGCGCGCCCGTTCGCCGCCTGCGTCATCGAGGTCGACGAGTTCGTCACCGGATGCGACGATTGCGACCCGGGGGCGGCGTACGACGTCGACCTGCGCCGCCCCCGCCGCCGCGAGCAGTCCGACGACGCCAGGCGTCACGGGCGTGCCTGCCGCGGCCGCGACTGCGTCCGCGCGAAGGTCCTCGCCCGCCGGGCGGATGTTGCGTCGCGCCACGCCGCCCGCCGTGTCCTGCTGCCGCGCGTCGCGGCCGTCGCGCACGGACACCGCGTCGACCGCTGCGGGGACCGTATCTTCGACGCGCACGACCGCGTCCGCCCCCGCCGGCACCGGCGCGCCGGTCGCGATCCGCACGCATTCCCTCGTGCCGAGCGTGCCATGCCACCGCGCGCCCGCGGGCACCTCGCCGACGATCCGCAGCGTGATGGGCGCGCCCTCGGTCGCCGCCGCGACGTCGATGGTGCGCACCGCGTAGCCGTCCATCGCCGCGTTGGGCCATGGCGGCACGTCCCATCCGGCGCGCACGTCCGCGCCCAGCACCCGGCCGAGGGCATCGGCGAGCGCGACGCGCTCGTTGTCTAACGTGCACACGCGGGCGAGCACCGTCGCGAGCGCCTCGTCCACGCCCAAGCGCTCGCGCGCGGCGGCGGTCGTTGGGCCGATCACGCGGACGTTTGGACAGCCGTCACCGGGGCGGTCACCGCGGTATCGTGACCGCGGCCGCGGCCGTCGCCCCGGGGACCAAGGCGCGGAGCGTCGCGAGGCGGAGCGCGATGGCGTCCTGCACGCGCGTCACGGTCGCCGACGGGGTCGTGTAGTTGTTGCAGAGTACGGAGAAGAGCAGCAACTCGCCGTCTGCCGTCGTGACGTACCCGGAGAGGCTGCGCACACGGTCGACGGATCCCGTCTTTGCGTGGACCCGCCCGGCCGCTGCGGTGCCGCGCAGGCGGGCCGCGAGCGTGCCGTCGACGCCGGCGGCCGGAAGAGCGTCGACGAACGTTCCGTCCGCCAGGTGGCGTGCCGCGTCGAGTACGCGGACGAGCGCCGTGGGGGTGACGAAGTCGTGCCGCGAGAGCCCGCTGCCGTCGCGCACGACCGCGTCGCGCTCGGGCTCGACGCCCCACGCGCGTAGCTGGTCGCCGACGACCCGGCGCGCGCTGTCCCCCGACGCCACTCCCGTTCCCGTGCGGCCTAACGTGAGAAAGAGCGCCTCGGCGATCTGATTCTGCGACGGCTTCTCCAGCGCGGGGAGTACGTCCCGAAGCGGGGCAGAGGTGAGCAGGGCGAGCGTGTCGAGGCGCGGTGGTGTCGGCGCACACCCGGCGTGGCAGCGCTCGCGGGGATCGAGGTTCATCGTGTGCCACGCGTCCATCATCGCCCCCTGGACGCTGATCCCGCGTGCGCGCAGCGCGTCGCGCAGCGCCGCCACGTAGGCGCGCCGCGGGTCGTGGATCCCGAGTTCGAGCACGACGCTGTCGTGGACCGCCACGGCGCCGCGAAATTCGTACTGTCGTGCGTCGTAATTCCAGCGCGCCTGCACCGTCCGTGCGGCCGTGTCACCCGCAGCCACCGTGCGCACGTCGATCGGGTACTCGTCCACCGGCACCGCCGAGGGCGTCGGCCGGACCGCGACGTGCGCGCTCGCGCCCGCACGCGCGCCGCCGAAGACGACGACGCGCGCCACGCCGTCGTTGAAGAGCAGCTCGGTCACGCCCGCCCCCGACGGCGTGTCGAGGTCGTCCCACTCCCATCCGAACTTCCACGGGCCCTCGGTCGAAGGTCCGGCCCACATCGCGTCCCAGGCGACGACGTCGCCCTCGATGCGGCGCACGCCGCGCGCCCACACCGAGTCGGCGAGCGCCCGTATCGGGGCCATCGCATCGCCGTGCTGCATCGCGTCGCTCACCGTCGGGTCGCCGCTGCCGAGCACGTAGAGGTTCCCCCACAGCGTGCCGCTCGTGCGCACCGCGCGCTGCGCGGCGGCGACCGCGGTGTGCCAGCGGTGCTCCGGCCCGAGCCGCGCCAGCGCTACGGCGCCAGTGATCAGCTTTTCGTTGGACGCGGGGAGGAACAGTTTGCCCGCGTTCCGGGCGTAGAGGGTGTCGCCCGTCCGCGGGTTCACGACGAGCACGCCCCATTGCGCCGTCGCCCACTGTGGGTCGCCGAGCATCGAGTCCACGGCCGCCGCGAGCGCGGCCGGGGTGTCGCCCGCGACGCGGCCGGGCGTGCCGTTAGGCAGCGGAGCCGCCAGGCTTGCCGATGTTGGGGCTGGACCCGGAGCGAGCGGTGGTCCGGCCCGGCCCGCGCACGCGGCGACGACGGCCGCCGCCCACGGCACGCGCCGGACCGGGCTCACGCGTCGCGCGCCGGTTCGAACGTCACGCTCAGCGTCTCGTCCTCGGCGACGACGACGCGCGTCACCGTCGGCGCGCCCACCATACCAGCGCCAGCGCCGAGCCGCTGTTGCACCCGCTCGGCGATATGGCGCGCGAGGTTCTCGCCGGTCGGGATCAGCGCGCCGTCGGCGAACTCGGGGACGTCGGTGTTGAGGTTGCGATGGTCGAACCGCTCGCGTACCTCGTCGTGCAGCACGCGGTCGAGGAGCGGGAGGTCGACGCAGAACCCGGTCTCGGGGTCGATCGTGCCGCGCACGGTGACGTGGCAGACGTAGCTGTGGCCGTGGAAGCTCGGTCGCGCGCACGCGCCGAAGACGGCGGCGTTGCGCTCATCGGACCAGTCGGGGCGCCGGTACCGGTGCGCCGCGGCGAACGTCACACGGCGGGTGAGGGAGGCGAAGGGCACGGCCGGTACGGCGGGAGTGGGGAGGGCAGGCGCGTGCGGCGGGTGAGTCGGGCAGACGACGGCGTTGGTGCGGCAACCCCGCCGTCCCCCGCCGCATCACCCCCGCTGTTCAGTGATCCTCGCCGTACTCCCCGGGCCCCGCGTCCGTCCCGAGCATTCCTTCCGGCGTCGGGGCGTCGGGCGGGATGTACGGCGTGCCGTGCGCAATCGCGTCGTGCACGTCGGTCGTTCCGAACATCCGCTCGTCGAGATCCTCATCGCCGCGCGCTTCCTGCACCGTGTCGGCCTGTTGCGGCGGCATCTCGCCCATCAGGGCGCCGGCGCTGCGCAGCTCCTCGTTGGTGTGGTCGTCGATGTCGTCCGAGGTCTGGACCCGCCGTACCGAGTCGACCACGAGCGAGTTGTCGTAGTCGACGACGCCGACCACATCGGTCAGCACATGCTCGGCGACGCGCAGCTCGGCCTCGGTGCCCACACGTCCTTCCAGACGCACGGTTCCGTTGTCGACGATCACCGAGATGTCGTCGACGTCGATCGTCTGCTGGTCGGCGAGCCGGTCGCGGATGAGCTGGCGCAGCTCGGCGTCGTCGAGGTCGTCGATGCTGCTGAAATCTTCGTAGTCGCGCGCCATGAGCGAGGCCGAAAGGAACGGGGTGGGGCGCGCGTCGGCGCGCGTCAGCGGTGGAACAGGTACGAGACGCCGACGGTCAGCGCGGTGTTGTTGCGGTACCGCGAGAGCGCTGCGTTGGACGGAACGATCGACGTACTGTCGACGGAGCCCTTGTACAGCGTGTCGTAGCCCGTCGATGCCCGCGCGTACGAGGCCGGATACCGCACCCGGTAGAGCGTGCTGCCGAAGTCGACCCGGAGTGCGTACCGCGATGTCGGCCCCGGCACGTACTTGAGCCCGAGCCCGTACGCGAGTGCAAACGAGGTGCCGAAGTCGAAGCCGCCGGGGTCCGCGCCGGCGAAGTTGGTCACGAGGCCCGCGCCGATGTGCACGAGCGGCACGAGGCCGTGGAACGTACGCGATCCGGTGAGCGCGAGCGTGAGCCCGGCGTCGGCCATCGTGAGCGGGCGCTTCTCGGTGCCGAGCACGCGATCGTTGGCGGGGCGCGCGGGATCGAGCACCGTGCGGTCCGAGAACACGGTCCGCACGCGCGTCGTGAAGATTGCCGGCCCGCTTCCGAGGTCGTACTGCAGGCCGATCAGCCCGCCGCCACGGGGCGCGACACCCGCGGGATCCTTTGCCGCGTTGAAGTATCCACCGAGCAGCGTGAAGGCCTGGTTGTACTCGAGGTCTGCGAACGGCGACTGCGTCGGCGGGTAGCCGACCACGCCGCCCTGCGCCGCGGCTGCGCGCGGAGTCGCGGCGACCGCACCGATGCCTAACGTGAGCAGGGCCGCCCGCGAGGTGCGCGTCATGCCGCGCCCGCCGTCGCGACCGTCGTGTTCAGCGCGCGCCCGGTCATCTCGGACGGCTGCTCCAGCCCGAGCAGTCGGAGGACGGTCGGCGCGATGTCGCAGAGCGCGCCGGTCACCCCACCGGCGCCCCCGGCGAGCGGACGGTCGCCGGCCGGGTCGACGACCACGAACGGGACAGGGTTGGTCGTGTGGGCCGTGTGCGGGCCGCCGGTCTCGGGATCGATCATCAGTTCGCAGTTGCCGTGGTCGGCGGTCACGAGCAGCCGGGTCCCGGATTGCTCGGCCGCGGCGACGATGCGCGCGAGGCACTCGTCGACGACCTCGCACGCGCGGATCGTCGCCGGAAGCGAGCCCGAGTGGCCGACCATGTCGCCGTTGGCGAGGTTGCAGAGCATGAACTCGTGCGCACGGGTCGCCATCGACGTCGTGAGCACGTCGGTCACCCCGCGCGCACTCATTTCTGGCGCGAGGTCGTACGTCGCCACCTTCTGCGACGGCACGAGGATGCGCTCCTCGCCGGGGTAGGGCGGCTCGTTGCCACCGTTGAAGAAATACGTGACGTGCGGGTACTTCTCGGTCTCCGCCGTCTTGAGCATCGTGCGCCCTGCGTCGCTCAGCACTTCGGCGATGATGCGCGCCATCGACTGCGGCGGGAACGCGGCGCGCACACCGATCGCCTCCATCGTCGGGTCGTAGACGGTCATCGTCACGACGGTGAGACGCGGGCGGCGCGACACGTCGAAGCCGTCGAACGCCGGGTCGGCGAGCGCGCGTACGATCTGCCGCATCCGGTCGCTGCGATAGTTCCAGCAGATCACCGCGTCGCCATCGCGCATCGGCGCGACGGGCCGTCCGTCCGCGTCGACGACGGCAGCCGGGAGGATGAACTCGTCGGTGGTGCCCGCGTCGTACGCCTGGCGGATCGCCTCGACGGGGTCGGTCGTCGTCGGGCCAGTGCCGTCGACGGCGGTGCGGTACTCGAGCTCGACGCGCGGCCAGCGCTTGTCGCGATCCATGCCGTAGTAGCGGCCGCCTAACGACGCGACGACCGCGCGCCCCGCGGCGGTGGCCACCGTCTCGCGCATGTACTCGAGCGCGCTCTTGGGTAGCGTGTCGCGCCCGTCGAGCATCGCGTGGATCGCCACGCGCGGGACGCCGCGCCGCGCGGCGAGGTCGATGAGGGCGAACAGGTGCTGGTCGAGCGCGTGCACGCCTCCCTTGCCGAGCAG
>DASWUT010000956.1:0-4146 GCA_036401455.1 Gemmatirosa sp.
CGTTAGGCGGGACGGGGAATCGGAAGAGGCTGTTGGGCGGGGGCGAGCGGGACTGATAGCTCGGAGACCCGGTGGTGCAGACTCGGGTGGAGCGACGGGTGGAGCGGGACGTTGGGGGGCGTGTACGTCGGACGACGCAGCGGGAGGTGCGAGATGGCGCGGGACAGAGACGACGGACGGAGTGGGGCGACAACCCCGAACGGCGGAACCGAGCGCCCGGCCGGGCAGGGCGCACGCGGGACGAGTACAGCGAGGGGTGGTCGCCCGATCCGTTCCGCCGTGCGCGCGACCCGTCTCGCGGGTCCCGTCCCGCCCCCGCGTCATCCGTCCCGCTGCGTCCGCCCCGCACCCGCCGCCTCGCCCTACCCTGTCGCGCCGTGCCCGTCGGGCCCGTCCCGTGCACGCCCGCGCGGGTCCCGTCCCGCCCTGAGGCCCCGACGGTCCGCTCGTCCCGTCCCGCGGGTCTTCGTCCTCGCCTCACTCCGTCCGCGGTTCCTGTCCCGCGCCATCTCGCACGTCCCGCTGCGCCCCACGACGTACACGCCCCCCCACGTCCCGCCCCACCCGTCGCCCCACCCGAGTCTGCACCACCGGGTCTCCGAGCTATCAGTCCCGCTCGCCCCAACAACCAGCCTCTTCCGATTCCCCGCACGCGCCTAACAGCGGAGACGGGTACGGCGGAGACGGGCACGGCGGACCACCACGGCCCGGATCGAGCGGGACGGGTGAAGCGGGACGGATCAGCGGGCCGGATCCAGCGAGGGCACCACCATTCTCCTCACCTTTTCTTCGTATCCCTCCCACTCTGTCCCGTGCCTCTGTTCCAGCATCTCGTTCGCGTGCCATGAGCCCGCGAAGCAGTACGCCGTGAACACTGCGTTCAGTGCGATCCTTCCCGCGCTTGCTCGGGGGGCGAGCCAGAGGACGGGGATCACGTAGAAGTTGAGCGGGTTGCGCGAGCGCAGAAATGCGCCGTGGGGAGTGGGTTCGCCGGGGGAGCGTTCCGAGGGGCCCTGACCGTCCGGGATCGCGGTGAGCGGCCCTCCGGTGGCCCAGCGCCAGAGTGGGCCGAAGCCCGAGAGGTCGGCGAATCCCGCGTCGATGGCTGCGCGGGCGGCTGCGCCGAGGGCGGCGAGTTGGGCCGTGCGGACCAGCGCCGCGGCGGGGCCGGCGAGCGAGTAGACGATCGGGCCGCGGCGCCGGAGGACGTATCCTGTGAGGCCGAGCGTCATCGCGATCGCGACGCCGTTGTAGGCGAGACGGTAGCCGCCCCGGGCGGTCCGCTCGCCGAGCAGCCGTTCGGCCGCGCGTTTGGCGCGGTGTGACGCGAGCAGGCTGTGAACGGCCGAGAACGCCGCGGTCGCGAGCGCGACGCGCAGCATCGCGTCGCGAACCGTGCCGTCGTCAGGCGCGGCGTCAGCGGCGTCGTGCGACGACGGCGTGTGCGGCGCGAAAGGCGGGGATCGGCGAGTCATGGCCGAGCTCCGAGCAAGGTCGGCGCCGCGCGCCGCGGGCGCGCCGACTCGCGCAGGTCGCCCGCGACGGCTACACGGTCACGGTCTGGGTGCGCGGACCGACGCCGGCTCCCACCCCGCGCGCTGCCGGCTGACCGCCGTCAGGCGGTGACGACCGCGCCGAACCCGGCCCGCTCTGCGGCCTGCCGCACCACGCGGCTCCCGGTGCGCACGACGGCCACGTCGCCGATGCCGGCGACGAAGGCGACCTGGGTCGCCCACAGGGCGCCGCGCCACCCGGCGCTGCCGGGGACGACCTCGCCACGCACGACCGAGCGCACGACCTCGCGCCAGACCGCGATTCCGGCCGGGAACCCGTCGGTGACGATCGCGGACAGGTCGGCGCCGTCGGCGAGACCTGGAATCGCCTTCGCGCCAACGGCCGCGATCGCGCGCTCGACCCGGGCATCGGCCACCGCGCGCGTGAGCGCGTCGGTGCCCGCGGCCACCTGCGTCTGTCGCACGCCCGCGGCGGTCGCCTCGTCCCACGCGCTCGTGCTGGCGGTGACCTCGTACGCCGCCGCGACCGCGTCCTGGATCTCGTCTTCCGTGTCGGAGACGAGCTGGGCGGCCCGCTCACGGACGTGGGCGAGCGGGCCCTTGGGCAGCCGCCCCTCGCGTTCGGCGATTTCGACGGCGAGCGAGGCGAGATACTGCGGCCACGCCGCGCGATCGCTCGGTTCAGCGGCACCGAGCGCGCGGACGAGCGCGGCCTCGGGGTCCGGGACGAGCGTGAGCGGACGCAGCGTGTTCGGTCCGCCCGTCACGTGCGTGACGCAGGCGACGAGCGCGGCCCGCGAGCGCGCACTCCCGGCCGCGACGTCGGCGAGCAGCGCCCAGAGCGTCACCGGGCTCGCGGCCGGCGTCCAGCCCAGCTCACGGTCCTGCTCGGTGAGCGCCTCCCCCTCCTCCCGCGCCGTCTCGACATCGTCATCGAACTCGGCCACGAACCGACGGTACGCCGCCGGATCCCAGACGCGGTAGCGGACCGGTTCGTCGTCGTCGCGGTCGTCCCTCGGCGGAGCGGTCATCGGGCGTGGGGGAAGTCGGCGCGGAGCGACGGCGGGTGCGGATACACGATCAATCCTCGGTGACGTGGACGACGACGGACGTCGTCGCGGGTTGGCGGCCCGGCGTGGCGGGCACGAGCGTGACGTCGAGGCGGTAGTCGCCGGCCGCCACGTCGGGCCAGCTGATTCCGATCGCTCGGCCAGCGCTCGCGCTGCCGGGGTCAGGGTAGCGCAGCCCGATCGGCCGGTCGACGCTCCCCCGCCCGAGCGCGCCGGCGATCCGCTCGCGAAGGCTTCGCGTGAGGCGGGTCGCGGTGATGACGATCGTGTCGCTCGCCGCAAGCGCCGTATCGCGTAGGACTCCGGCCGAGGTGTCGCGATACTGTTCCCAGTACAGGCCCATCGTGCTGCCGCGCCGAATCGTGAGCGACCCGGCCGCACTGTCGATCGCGTCATCGAACGTCGGCGTGGGACCGGGCGAGTGGCGGAGCAAGAGCAGATCGGAGAGCGGCGCGCCGGCGCCGATCGGACGCAGTGGCGCGCGGTCCCGCAGGGCGCGTCCGAGCACGCGGCGCCCGTCGGCGGTGTGGACCGTGTCGCGCTGCAGGATCTCGAGCCCGAGCAGCCAGTGCGGCGCAGACGACGCCCGCTCGGACTCTTCGGTCCTACTGCTGCCGACGATCGCTGGAGCTCGCACGACGAGGGCGCCCGCGCGGGACGCCGAATCGCGGCGGTCGGCCGCGGTCACCGCGCCCGAGTCGCCGACGAGGAACAGGCCCGCCGAGAGGCTGGGCGGGGTCCGGCCCTCGCTCCACAGGCTGTCGCGGGACGCGTCGTAGGCGGCGACGACGACGGCGGTGTCGCCGTGGACGAACCGGGCCGTCTGGTGCGTGGGGGTCCCGACCCCACCCTCCGCATACGCGGGCGCGTACCGCATCGGCGTGGGCGCGTCGTTCGGCGGTGGGCGGAGCGTCCACGCGCGATCCGGTACGTCGGCCACGCCGCGTCGCGCGGGGTCGAGCGAGCCGCCGCGCGGAATCCAATCGTAGCTCGGGGCGGGCTCCCACCCGGTCACGCCGCGCCCCGGGTCCGGGCTGAGGGCGTACATCGTCGCGCCTCGGAAGTCGCGCGTGCTCCACGCCGTCGGCCACCCGTACCGGATCTCGCACTCGTCGAGATCGTCGCCCCAACTCATGCCGTACGGGTTCGCGCCCGCGCCATGAACGCGGACCATCACACGGCGCGCGTGCCACTCGTTGCGCAGGTCGTTGACCGGCAACAGCCAGAACGGCTGGGCCAGCTGCCAGAAGCGCGACTCCCACCGGGCCCGCTCCGCGCTGCCACACGCGAGGCGGTGGTACGCGCGCGCGGCACCCGGCTCGAGCCAGGGCGCCACGTCGTTCCACGCGCACCGTTCGGCCGGCGTGCGGAGCGCGTCGGCCGAGTCGAACGCCGCCGCGGATTCGGCTGGATGACCGGCGAGGTGGTGGGCGACGCCACGCAGGTCGAGGCACCACACGTCGGACCCGCGGCATGCCGCGGCCGCGGCGAGGGCGTCGGCCGGGCGGCGCGCCTCGACGGCGTAGCGCACCCGTTGCCCGGCGACCCACGCGTTGGTGGAA
>DASWUT010000957.1:0-2224 GCA_036401455.1 Gemmatirosa sp.
ATGCGGGGACGCTCTGGCGCGGCCCTCGGCTGTGTCTCGCCTCGGCTCTAGCGCTCGCTCACAACCCGCAGCTTAACTGGGGCGTTGGGCGGCTCCGAAGTGCGGAAGTATGGATGGGCTTGCCTACGTCGGCGTTCCGTCGTAGCGTCCGCGCCATGACTCTCCTCGACCGTATCTCCGTCGACCCCACCGTGCGCTTCGGGAAGCCGTGCGTCCGCGGCACCCGCCTGAGCGTCGGCGACGTGCTCGGGTACCTCGCGGGTGGGATGACCGAGGCCGAGGTGCTGGGCGACTTCCCGCAGCTCACGCGCGAGGACGTGCGGGCGTGCTACGCGTTCGCGGCCGAGCGCGAGCGGCGGCTCATGAGCGTCCCTGCCGCGTAGCGCCGCGGCGCGCGACGGCCCAGGCGTGCGCCTGCTGCTCGACGAGAACCTCTCGGCGCGGCTCGTCGCCGCGCTCGGCGACGTGTACCCGGGCTCGGCGCACCTGGAGCATGCGGGGCTGCTCGGGGCGCCCGACACGGCGGTCTGGGCCCACGCGGCCGCGCACGGCTACGTGCTCGTGACCAAGGACGAGGACTTCCAGCGGCTGAGCGTCGTACGCGGGCCGCCGCCGAAGGTGGTGTGGATCCGGCTCGGGAACTGCGCCACCGCGGATGTGGCGCGCTTGCTCCGGCTGCGGTCCGACGACGTGGCCCGGTTCGTCGCGCACGAGGACGCCGCGTTCCTCGCCCTCGGGTGACCGGGGCACCCGCGTGCCGCCGCCCAACGGAGTGTTGAAGCTGTCGAGTTTGCAGGGACGCTCCTGCGCGCCCGTCACTGGTATCGCCTGCGACCGCTGATCCGCTTTGAAGGCTCGCAGCTTAACTTCAGCGTTAGCAACTGTCTCCGTTGTCAAGCGGGGGCAGGGTCGGCGGCGGCGCACCACGGCGTGTTGCTGCGCGCCATCGCGTTCAGCGTCGTGAGCAGCTTCCGCATGCAGGCGACCAGCGCGAGCTTCTTCGGTTTGCCGGCCGCGAGCAGCCGCTGGTAGAAGGCGCGGATCACGGCGTTGCGCTTCGTGGCGACCAGAGCCGCCATGTAGAGCACCCCGCGCACGCCGGCGCGGCCGCCGTGCACGAAGCGCCGCCCCCGCATGGTGCCCGAGTCGCGGCTGAGCGGCGCGACCCCGACGAGCTTCGCGACCTCGCGGCGCGAGAGCCGGCCTAACTCGGGCAGCTCGGCGAGGAGTGTGCGCGACAGGACGGGGCCGACGCCGGGAACGCTCTGGAGGAGGTCGTCGCGTTCGCGCCAGACGGGGCTCTGCTGGATGAGCCGCGCGAGGTCGGCGTCGGCCGTACGCAGCTCGCGCGTGAGGAAGGCAATGTGCGCCGCGAGGCTCTTCTGCACCGCCTCGGTCCGGCACGCGACGGCGTGACCCAAGCGGTTGCGCTCGGCCGTGAGCATGTCGAGGAGCTGCCGCCGCCGCGTCAGCAGCGCATCCAGTGCCTGCACATCGGCCCCCGCGAGCGCACGGACCTCGGGCCGGACCCGCTCGGCGAAGAGGGCGAGGATGCCCGCGTCGACCTGGTCCGTCTTCGCGAGCTGGCCGGTCGCTTTGGCGAAGTCGCGCACCTGGCGCGGGTTCGCGACCACGACGGGCAGCTGCGCGGCCGCGAGCGCGGCGACGACGGCGATCTCGTACCCACCGGTCGCTTCCAAGACCACCAGCGTGGGCGCGCTTGACGTGAGGCGCTCCACGAGCGTGCCGATGCCGGATGCCGTATTGGTGACGGCCCAGGACACGCCGTCCGGTCGCACGGCGACCACCAGCTCTCCTTTGGCCACGTCGATGCCGACGAACATCGTCTCTCTCCGCGTGTGGGTGTCCCGCAATGCTCGGCGTTCCTCGTCCTCACCGCCTCGGCCCCCTCTTGCGTGATTCGGGTGTGGCACCGCGTGCCGCGCACCCCGGCAACTGTTCGGGCTCACTGCGACAAGAACCGGCACGCCGCTCTGGCTAACGCACGGTGTTCGCCACCCAGACCACAACGAGCTGGCGCCCGGTTCAGCGTGCATGCAGAATCACGCATCCGCTAGATACAAGACATCACCAACAGCATCGCTGTGACTATTCTCCGGATCGCCGCCGGCGGTGTGCTGCTCACGAGTGTGCTCTGCCTTATCGGATGCACGCCGCCCTGGTACTGGTTCGCTACCGTCGAGGTTGAGGGGCGTTTCCTCGA
>DASWUT010000958.1:0-2005 GCA_036401455.1 Gemmatirosa sp.
GACCGAGCACCCCATCGGCGCGCGCGTCCGCGAGGGCGCGGCGGAGCTGCCCGGTGATCTGCGTTTCGCCGAAGATCACCGAGTCGAGGCCCGCCGCGACGCGGCAGAGGTGGCGGGCGGCGTCGGTCCCGACGCGCACGTCGGCGAGCGCGCGGAGCCGATCGGGCGCGAGCCCGCTGCGCACGGCGAGCAGACCGACGAGCGCGGCGACCGTGGCGGTACGCTCGCCGCGCCGCGCGACCGCGTAGAGCTCGATGCGGTTGCAGGTCGAGAGGACGAACGCTTCGCTCACGGCCGCCCGCGCCGCGAGGTGCGCGGCGGCGCCGCGCCCGGGCGCGAAGGCCGCGCGTTCGCGGACGGCGAGGGGCACCGCGCGGGCGTGGAGGGCGACGCTGACGACGGGGACGAAGCGGTCGCGCGTGGAGACGCGCTGCGCGTCGCGCCCAGCGGTGGCGGTGGAGCCGGAGGACATCAGAACGGGAGACGTCACCGCGGCGCGGTCACGCGGCCGCGGCCGCGCGCGCCGGGCGGAGCGCGGTGAGCACGCGGTCAGCCGCCGCCTCGCCGGAGCGGATGCAATCGGGGATGCCGACGCCCTGGTACGCGTTGCCGGCGAGCGCGAGCCAGGGGTGCGTCGCGACGCGCTCGGTGACCCGCGCGACGCGCGCGCCATGGCCAAGCGTGTACTGCGGCATCGCGTCGATCCAGCGCGCGACGCGGGTGAAGCGGGGCGCCGCCGTGACGCCGAGCACCTCGCGGAGTTCGGCACGCGCGAGGGCGACGAGTTGCTCCTCGTCGTGGTGGACGAGCTCGGGGCGGTGCGCGCCGCCGAGGAAGAGGCGGAACAGCGCGGCGTCGGCGGGGACGCGTCCGGCCCACTTGCTCGAGAGCCAGGTGCAGGCCATGACGGCGCGCCCTTCGGCGCCGGGCACGACGTAGCCGGTGCCGTCGAGCGCGCGCGGAACGTCGGCGACGCCGTAGGCGAGGGTGACGGTCGCAGTCGAGCCGTGCGTGACGGTCGACAGGTCGGTCGCGAGGCGCGCGTCGACGTTGCGCAGGAGGGGCACGGCCGCGGACGCCGGCGTGGCGAGGATCACGGCGTCGGCGTCGAGCGACGCGTCGGCGAGCACGACGCGGGCGCGCGACGGGCTCCAGCCGTCGACGCCCGGCGCCTCGATCGCCCGGACCGGCGTCGCGCGCAGGAGGCGGACGCGGCCAGAGGCGAGCAGGCAGCGTTCGAGCGCGTCGATCAGCTCGGCGAGTCCGGTCGGGAGCGAGAGGAAGGGCGAGGGCGCCGGTGCGCCCGCGGCCGGCGCGGCCGCGGAGCGCGCGCGCAGGCCACGCAGCAGGCTGCCGTGTTCGCGCTCGATGGCGCGCAACTGCGGGAACGTCGCCTCGATGCTGAGCTCCGCACCGTCGCCGGCGTAGATGCCGGTGAGGAGCGGTTCGACGAGGCGGTCGTAGGCCTGCCGCCCCATCCGGCGCACGACGAAGGCACGGATCGACTCGTCCGGAGCGACCTCACGCCGCGGCAGCCACGGTTCGAGCGCCACGCGGGCGAGGCCAGTCCCAGAGAGAATGCCCGAGGTCGCGAGCGGCCGCAGCTGCGTCGGCATCAGTCCGGAGAGACCCGCCGGGAGCCGGCGTAGCCGCCCCGCGCGGTAGACGTACGCGCCCCGAGCACTCGATCCGTGCAGACGGTCCGCGATCCCGAGGCGGGCGCAGAGGGCGCGCGTCGCGGGCTTGGCCGCGATCACCGAGTCCGCACCGACTTCGAACGTGTAGGCGCCCGCGCGCTCGGTGTGAATCATCCCGCCGAGTCGGGCCGTCGCCTCGACCACGGTGACCGTCGCGCGCGGGTCGGACCGGATGACGTGCTCGGCCGCCGCGAGCCCGCTCACGCCGCCGCCGACGACCACGATGTGTGGTGCGTCGGATTCGAACGGAGCGGCGGAGCGCGTCGGCATCGGCTCGAACTTACGACCGGTCACGGGTGGAACCATTC
>DASWUT010000959.1:0-20380 GCA_036401455.1 Gemmatirosa sp.
GAAGTCGGCCAGCCGGTCGCCCCCCCAGACGAGGTGCGTGTGCGGGTCGACGAGCCCGGGGACGACCGCCGCCCCGCCGACGTCGACGGTCGCGCGCGCCTCGCCGCGCCAGTCGCGCGCGGGCCCGGCATAGGTCACCACGCCGTCGCGCATGGCCAGCACCGCATCGGGCACGACCTGCAGCGCCCGCTGCGCCGCGCCGCGGTGCGGGCCCGGGCCTGGCGGCGTGGCGAGCTGGCCGATGCGCCTGACGAGGAGATCGGCCGGCGCCGTCACGCGGCGCACGTCGGATGCGTCGACGTTCCGCTCACCCGAACACCGCCGCGATCACGTCCATCACCAGCCGCGCCGCGAGCAGCGCGCTGTTGCCGCTCGCGTCGAGCCCCGGCGCGAGCTCGACGAGGTCCGCGCCGACGATCGTGTTGCGCGCTGCGGTCGCCTCGACGATCCGCCGCGCGAGCGCCGCGGTCATTCCGTCGGGCTCCGGACTCGACGTGCCGGGCATGATCGCCGGGTCGAGCGCGTCGACGTCGAGCGAGAGGTACACCCGCTCCCCCTGCGGTAGCCGCGCCAGCGCGGCCGCGACCGCGCCCTCCCCCTCCAGCTCCCACATCGGGACCAACATGTGCCCGCGCGCGCGCGCCGCGGCCACCGCCTCGCGGTCGAAGCGTAGCCCGCGCAGGCCCAACGTCGTCACGCGCACCAGGTCGGGCATCGCCTCGACCGCACGGCGGAACGGGCTCGAATTGGACCAGCGCGTGCTGTTGCGCACGTCGGTGTAGTCGAGGTGCGCATCGAGCTGCACGACGTGCAGCGCGGGCACGTCGTCGAACGCGCGCAGCGTCGACGCGGTCACGCTGTGGTCGCCGCCGAGGAAGATCGGGAGCCGCGCGCGCGCCCGCAGCGCCCGCGCGTCCGCCTCGATCCGCGCCCGCGCGAGCTCGGGCTCGAGGCTCGGCAGGTCCACGTCGCCCGCGTCGACGAGCGACAGCCCCGCGAGGCGTACGCGGTCGGCGCGCAGGTCGTAGAACCCCTCCGGCGGCAGCGCGTAGCGGAGCGACGCTTCGCGCACCGCACGTGGCGCGAAGCGCTGCCCGGGGCGGAACCCGACCGCCGTGTCGAACGGCACGCCCAACACGCCGACGTCCGCGCGCCACTCGGCGGCGAGCGGCGCATGGGCAGCGCGGGCGAAGGTCGGGATGCCGGCGAACGGGAGGAGGGGCATGGCGGGGGAACGGTAAGCGGCGGCGCGCTGCGTTGGATAGCGTGAAACGCCGGCGGCGCGTCCCCGCCCGGCTTCAGCCCGCGAGCTCCGGCGCTCCTGTCCCGAGCGGGAATCGCGCGAGCACGTCATGCCGCGCACCGGCGCGCGTGAGCGTGCTCGCGACGAGATCGAGCGTCGCGACGACGAACGGATTCGGCGCCTGCACAGCGGCCAGCGCCGGGCCGAGTGCGTCGCGGTCGACGCGCGCGCCGCGGCGCAGGCGCGCGACGGTCAGGTGCGCGCGGAACGGGCGCGCCTCACGGCCCGCGCCTGCCGCCGCGCACGCGTCGTCGACGCGGTGGGCGAGCGCGTCGAGCGCCGCATCCGGCGCGAGTCCGAGCCAGAGCACCTGGGCGCGGGCGAGCGTCGGGAACGCGCCCGCCCCGGCGACGGCGAGCGTGAGCGGTGCGCCCGCCGCCGCTGCGGCCGCGAGTCCGTCACGGAGCGTCGGCACGCGCGCGGGCGGGGTGTCGCCGAGGAAGCGGAGCGTCAGGTGCACGGCCCCTGCGGCCACGGCGCGGGCCGACCCGTGGCAGGCCGCGACGATCGGCTCGGCTGCCGCCGCGAGCGCACGCGCGGCGGCAGCTGGTGGCGTGAGCGCGACGAACAGCCGCAGCGAACCGGGCGCGTCGCCAACGGTCGATGACTCGGGCGCGAGGCTCCCGGACGTTGGAGCGCCGACCGGTGGAGCGCCGACCGGTGGAGCGCCTTCCGTCTGGCCCTCGGCCGTCACGCCGCCTCGCTATGCCGGGTCGCGCGACGCCGCGTTCACGCCAGCGTCCACGCTCGGCAGGTCCAGCCCGCGTTCGCGCGCGACGCGACGCGCCTTGTCGTACCCCGCGTCCGCGTGCCGCACCACGCCCATCGCCGGGTCGTTGGTGAGGCACCGCCGCAGCCGCTCGTCCGCCTCGCGCGAGCCGTCCGCGACGGCGACCAGCCCCGCGTGCTGGCTGTACCCCATCCCCACCCCGCCGCCGTGGTGAAAGCTCATCCACGCCGCGCCGCTCGCGACGCCCACGGCGAAGTTGAGCAGCGCCCAGTCGCTCACCGCGTCCGAGCCGTCGAGCATCCCCTCGGTCTCGCGGTACGGACTCGCCACCGAGCCCGCGTCGAGGTGGTCGCGCCCGATCACGATCGGCGCCTTCACCCGCCCGTCGCGGACCATCTGGTTGAACAGCAGCCCCGCGCGGTCGCGCTCGCGGTACCCCAGCCAGCAGATGCGCGCGGGCAGTCCCTGGAACGCGATGCGCTCACCGGCCCAGCCGAGCCATTGCTGCAGCCGCGCGTCGTCGGGAAAGAGGTCGAGCAGCGCGCGGTCGGTCGCCGCGATGTCGGCCGGATCGCCCGAGAGCGCCACCCAGCGGAAGGGACCTCGCCCCTCGCAGAACGAGTCGCGGATGAAGGCGGGCACGAACCCCGGGTAGTCGAACGCGTCCGCCACGCCGGCCATCTTCGCCTGCGCGCGCAGGTTGTTGCCGTAATCGAAGGCGACCGCGCCGCGCCGGCGCATCTCGAGGATCGCGCGCACGTGCGCGGCCATCGCGTCGCGCGCGCGGGCGAGGTACTCGTTAGGCGCCTCCGCCCGCAGTCGCGCGACGTCCTCGTCCGCCCCCGCCGGCGGCAGATAGCCGATCATCGGGTCGTGCGCGCTCGTCTGGTCGGTGACGAGGTCCGGGGTGAACCCCATCGCGACGAGCTGCGGCAACACCTCGGCCGCGTTGCCCAACAGACCGATCGACAGCGCGCGCCGCTCGCGCCTGGCCGCCTCGGCGCGCCGCACCGCGTCCTCGAGCGACGTCGCCGCCTCGTCGAGGTAGCGCGTGTCGAGCCGGCGCCGGATGCGCGACGGGTCGACCTCGACGCAGAGCGCTACGCCGCCGGCCATCGTCACCGCGAGCGGCTGCGCTCCGCCCATCCCGCCGAGCCCCGCGGTGAGCGTGATCGTTCCGGCGAGCGTGCCGCCGAAGTGGCGTGCGGCCGCGGCGGCGAACGTCTCGTACGTGCCCTGCAGGATCCCCTGCGTCCCGATGTAAATCCACGAGCCGGCCGTCATCTGCCCGTACATCATCAGGCCTAACGCGTCCAGCCGGTCGAACTCCTCCCACGTCGCCCACTTCGGCACGAGGTTGGAGTTGGCGATCAGCACCCGCGGCGCCATCGGGTGCGTCTCGAGCACCGCGACCGGCTTGCCGCTCTGCACGAGCAGCGTCTCGTCGTCGCGGAGCCGGTCGAGCGTGGCCACGATGCGGTGGTAGCTCTCCCAGTCGCGCGCCGCCTTCCCGCGCCCGCCGTAGACGATCAGCTGCTCCGGATGCTCGGCCACCTCGGGGTCGAGGTTGTTCATGAGCATCCGTTTCGCGGCCTCCTGGATCCAGCCGCGGGCGGTGCGGGTGGGGCCGCGGGGCGCGCGGACGGCGGCGGGGGCGGCAATCGTCATGCGGGCGCGTTAGGCAGCCGCGACGCCGACGAACAGGTCGCGCAGTGGCAGCGAGAAGCCGGGCAGCACGTCGCCGCCGTCGAGGATGCCGTCGTCGGCGACCACGCGCATGGCGCCGTCCGGTGTGTGAACCTCCGCGGTGCGATCGCCGACGTCGACCAGCCACACGAGCCGCACGCCCGCCTCGCGGTAGTCGGCGAGCTTCAAACGCATGACGCCGTACGTGTCGCTCGGGGAGAGCACCTCGACGGCGAGGTCGGGCGCGAGGCGGACGCACCCTTTCGGGCCGAAGGTGGCCGGCAGGCGCCCGGCCCGGACGAACGAGGCATCGGGGATCCGTACGGTGTCGTTGCGCGGTGGCAGCTCGTACCCGAACCCGTCCGGAAAGACCTCGCCGAGTCCGCGTGCCGCCGCGTGCTGGTGTAACGCGAGGAAGATGGTGCGGCACACGAGGGTGTGCGCGTTCGCGCCCGGCGCCATTACGTGCACCTTTCCGTGCACGAGTTCTGCCCGGTCGGGGACGTCGGGCGAGTCGTAGTATTCACTGGCGGTGAGGCGTTCCGTGATGACGGCGGTAGCCATCGTTCCTCCGGCGGTGGGTGGGATTCGAGAAGGTACCGCGCTGGTCCGCCGGCCGGAACTCGGCGCGGCCGCCACTCACGGCAGCGCCAACACCTCCACGTGCGACGGCGCCGCGGGCGTGTGTGCCACGCGGTGCGTCTCGGCCCGGTAGTCCTCCGCCCGCGCATGGAAGATGTTGGGCACGAACGTCTGCGGGTTGCGGTCGTAGAGCGGGAACCACGTGCTCTGCACCTGTACCATGATCCGGTGCCCCGCCTTGAACGTGTACGCCTGCTGGTGCAGGTCGACCGTGTACGCGAGCGTCGCGTTAGGCGTGAGCGCGGCGGGGTGCTCGCGGCTCTGGCGGTAGCGCCCGCGCGTGATCTCGCTCGCGACCATCAGCTGGTAGCCGCCCATTGCCGGCCGGTCCGCGACCGAATCCGGGTAGACGTCGATCAGCTTCACCACCCAGTCCGCGTCCGTGCCCGTCGTCGACGCGAACAGGTGCGCGATGACATCGCCCGCGACCGTCATGTCGTGGTCCAGCCGCCCCGTCGACCACGACAGCACGTCGGGGCGCCCCTCGACGAATCGCTGGTCCTCGGTGCGCCACCGCGTCCAGCGCGACCCCCGCGGGTCGTACTCCCATTCGACCGGGCGCGGGCGGTAGGGCACCGGGTGCGCGGGGTCGCTCACGAACGCGTCGGCCGGCTCGGCCGCCGTGGGCGCACCGAGCGAGAGCGTTCCACCCGCATGCAGGTACAGCTTCACCGGCCGCGCACCCGCCGCCGGCCAGCGGTCGTACGTGCGCCACTGCCGCGCGCCGGCGTCGTAGACCGTCGCCTCCGGCATGTGCCAGTTCGGCGCGGTACCGTCCCCCGTCCCGTGCAGGTAGTGCGCGAACCACTTCGCCTCGACGTTCCGCCGGAACTCCGTCGCCGTGGGCTCGCCGAAGTGGATGTTGCCTAACGAATCACCCGCCTCGATGAACCACTCGCCGTGGTACCACGGCCCGAGCACGATGTGGTTGATGTGCGCCGAATCGGTGCGCTCGAGCATGCGGTAGGTCGCCTGCGGGCCGTACACGTCTTCCTGGTCCCAGAAGCCGCCCACGGTGAGCGTGGGCACCGTCGTGTGCGTGAGCACGCGCGTCACCGACCGCGCCTGCCACGTCGTGTCGTACGCCGGATGCGCCGCGAACATCCGCCAGCTCGGCCAGCGGTCCGCGCCGATCGAGCGGCCGAGCGCGGTGAGGGTGGGGTAGGAGCGATACCACTCGTAGGTGTCATAGCGCGCGGGCGAGGGAACTATGCTTTCGTCGCTGCTCGCCTCCATCTGCCACGCGTATTCCAGCCCCACCGACAGGCGGAACGCGCCGTTGTGGAAGAAGTCGTCGCCGATCCACCCGTCGCCCATCGTCGCCTGCGGACTCACCGCCTTGAGCGCCGGGTGCGGATCGATCGTCGCCATGTTGGTCAGCCACCCCGGATACGAGATCCCCAACTCGCCGACGCGCCCGTTGTTGTTGGGCACGTGCTTCACGAGCCAGTCGATCGTGTCGTACGCGTCGGTGCTCTCGTCGATCGCTTTCGGGTTGCGGTGGTCCTGGGGCGGGTGGTTCATCACGTACGCCCCCTCGCTCTGGTGCCGCCCACGAATGTCCTGAAATGCGAACACGTACCCGTCGGCCATCAGCTCGCGAAAGCCGTAGAGAATGCCCGACGTGCCGCCCCAGTTGTTGGAGCCGTACGGCGTGCGCGAGAGGATGATCGGCAGCGCGCCGCTCGCGGGCGCATGCCGCGGCGTGAGGATCACGGTGAACAGCCGCACGCCGTCGCGCATCGGCATCATCACCTCCTGCCGCGTGAACGCCGAGTCGAGCGCGGCACGTTCGGCCGTGGGTGCCTGGGCGGCGGCGGGACGCGCGGCGGGGGGGAGCAGAGCCGCGCCGAGCAGCGCGGCGGTCAGGAGGCAGGGAGCGCGCATGGCGGGCGTGAAAGAGAAGCGGGCTGATGGTCGGCGGACGACGTTCGTGCGGAACGTACGACGGTCGTCCGGCCTGTGTCATCCGGCATGTGTCATCCGGCGTGCTGAACGCCGCGAGCTGCGCCCGGTGTCACGACGCCGGGCCAGCGCGCCTCAACGCGCCCCGCCCTCCGCCAGAAACCGCCCGATCGTCGTGTTGAGAAACCGCGCGTCTTCCGGATTGCTCGCCGCCCCCGCCGTGTGCCCCCAGAGCGACGGAATCGGCGCGAAGGTGACGTGCGGGATGAACGCCTGCTCGTAGCGCGCGTCGCCTAACGGAAAGTACAGATCCGTCTCGGACGGCATGTAGAGGAACGGCACGCGGATCGAGCGCAGCGCGCGCTCGACGTCACCGTTCATGCCCGGCGTCGCGCCGACGTCGTGGTGCTCCCAGGTGCGCATCTGCAGGATCAGGTCGTTCGCGTCGGCGCCGGGAATGAAGTGCGTGCGGTAGTTCTCGAGCACCTGCGCGAACGTCGTCCCCGCTGGCGCGTCGGCCCGCCACAGCTCGCGCCGCCACCACTCCTGCGAGTACAGCCACGCCGTCCACACCACGGCGAACGCCTCGAGCCCCTTGGTCGGTGGCGCCGTGTAGTCGCCACCCTGGAACGTCTGGTCCGCGGCGATCGCGGCGATCTGCCCCTCCAACCGCACCACGCCGTGCGGATACGTCTTGGCCGTGCCCGACGTCGCGACCGCGCGGTCCATGAAGTCGGGGTAGCTCACCGCCCACTGAAACGCCTGCTGCGCGCCCATCGAGAAGCCGACCACCGCCTTCAGGTGCGTGATGCCTAACGAATCGACGAGCAACCGGTGCACCGCCTCGACGTTGTCGCGGATCGTCGTCACCGGGAACCGCGGCCCGTGGAACGGCTCGGGCGTGTTGCTCGGCGACGACGAGTGGCCGTTGCCGAACAGCTCGGTCGCGACGAGGAACAGTTGCGTCGTGTCGAGCGCGCGGCCCGGGCCGATGAGCCACTCGTAGCCGCGGTGCGTCGCCATGTAGTGCGACGGCAGGAGGATCGCGTTGTCGCGCCGCGCGTTCAGGTGACCGTACGTGCCGTAGACGACCCGGGCCTGCGGCAGCACCGCGCCGCTCTCGGTGCGAAAGTTCCGGATCACGAACTCGTGCACCACCGACGGGTCGCGCTCGGCCGGCTGGGCCGCGCCGGTAGCGCTGAGGACTGCGGTGGCCGCGGAAGCGGCGAGGACGACGAAGCGCGGGGGCATGCGGGATCAGGGGCGGGTGAAGGCGCGCCCGTCCCGCGGCGATCAGCCGCGCGCGCGCTTCGGGGATAATGCCCGCACCTCGACCCGGTGCACCAGCACTCCCGGCGGCGTCGCGATCGCATACGCCACCGCCGCGGCCACGTCCTCCGGCGCCAGTTGCCAGTCTGGCCCGGTGCCCGGCCCGTCGCCGGACGGCTGCTCCCGCCCCGAGAATCCCGTCTTCACGGACCCGGGACTCACCACACTCACCTTGACCCCCGCGTCGCGCACCTCCATGAGCAGCGACTCGGCAAAGCTCATCCCGAACGCCTTCGAGGCCGCGTACGCCGCCCCGCCGACGAACGCGCTCCGGCCGGCGATCGAGCCGACCAGCACCACGTGCCCCCGCTCGCGCGCCACCATCCCGGGCAGCACTGCGCGCGTGACGTGGTAGAGCGCGTTCACGTTCACGTCGATCATCCGGTGCCACTCGTCCGGCGTCAGCGCCAGCAGCGGCTTGAGCACGCCGACGCCCGCGTTGTGCACGAGCACGTCGACCGCGCGGTCGTGTAACGCCGCGTCGAGCGCCGCCCCGACGTCCGGGCTCCCAACGTCCGCAACGACCGTGTCGACCCGCCCCGCCGGAGCGTCGACCGCGACACCGAGGGTGCTCAGGTCATCGGCCGATCGAGCGACGGCGATCACGTCGTACGTCGCGGCGAGACGCCGCGCGATCGCGCGGCCGATCCCGCGCGACGCGCCCGTGATGAGGGCGGTCGGGCGCGCGCCGGAGCGGGCACCGGGGCGAGGGGCGGTCACGCCGCACCTTCCAGGGGCCCGCCACCGGGCTCGTGCAGCAATCGCTTGCCGTCGAGCGTGAGCGCTCGCGCGAGATAGCCGGCCGGAACGCTCCCCGCCGCGACCGCCCGCAGGTCGGCCGGCGCGACGTCGGCGTGCAGCGCGCACGCCGCGGCCCGCGCCATCGCGCGCGTCGACGCGGCGACGGTCCCGAGCGGCCGTGCAAACTCCGTCATGCCTGCGGCGTCGCCGACGGCCAGGAGCACGTACGTGCGCAGCCGCGCCGCCGACGCGCGCGCCGTGCGTGGGGTCGGGTCGGACGACGGCCAGGACTCGGGTGGTTGCGGGTGACGAGGGCCGCCCCCGCGCCGACTGCCGGAGGCACGCTTATGGGAAGACATGACCGCTGAACGAGAAGAGGTGGCGTGAACGACACCCGAGTCGCACGCTGTCCACGGCGCGTGCGCCGCGCGCGTGCGTCATCGGGCATCGACGGCGCGCGCCGTCGTCGGCAACATCGCCGTCGTCGGCGCGAGCTGTTCGACCGCGATCGTGAGGTGGTGCGTGACCGCCGCGGCGCGCCACGTCGCACGTTCCACCGCGCCTCGCCAGAACTCCGTCGGCGCGGCGTTCGCCACCGGCCACGCATCGGCCAGGGGCTCCGCGCACTGGGTGGGACCGAGCATCTCGACCGGCGCCGCCGACTCACGGACGACACGGATCTGCCGGCGTCGGCCTTCCGCCCAGTATCCGTCGGCCCGGGCGGCGTCCGGGCGAAACGCCTCGGCCCGCTGAACGTCCGCGCCGACGTCGCGGACGAGCCACTCCGCGCCATGCGCGTAGCCCACCCACTCGGCCGTTCCATCGGCGCGCACCGGGTGCGGGCCGTAGAGGAGCGGGCCGTAGTCGCCGAAGCGGAGCGCGCCGGCCTGGACGTACGGACGGAGCGCGGCCGCGGCCCCGTCGCGGCGCGTGAGCGCGCACCAGAGCAGCCAGTCGGTGCGGGGGACGGCGCGTGGGCCGCGCGCGCCTCCGCGGGCGTCGGCGGCGAGCTGCGTCGCAGCCGCGATGGTCACGCTCCGCCACATCGTGTCCCGCGTGAGCGCGGCGAGCGCGGCCCGCCCGGTGCTCTCGTATGCCGTGAGGTGGCCCGCCGTCACCCCCCCGAAATCGAGCACGAGGTCGGTTTCCTCGGGCGCGACGCCGAGCGCGTCGAGAGTGGCGAGCGCGCGGGCATCGACTGCGCCGGCGTCGCGCGACCCGCGATCGCGGAAGTCAGGGCGCTGCAGGCGCAGGGCAACGCCCCGCCGGTCGATGCCGGCCGCGTCGGCGACGGCAAGCTGGTACGCGTCGGGCCGGCGCAGGCCCGTCACCGGCGCGAGCGCGAGCCCACGCGCGCGGGCCGCGTCGAGCAGGTACGCGAGGTGGACGCGGCCGTCGGCTGTGCGCGCGCAGTCGTCGCCGCGTTCACCGCCCGCATCGCCCGCGTCGACGAGCGCAGGCCGTGGCCCGAACGCGTGCGCGACGGCGTCGACGAGCGCATCGAGGTGGGCCTCGAGACGGCGGCCGCGCGGCGGCGCCGTGGCGTCGAAGAGCGGCGTGAGCCGACCCTTGGCCGCGTCTGGCGTTGCCGCGAGCCCGTCGAGTCGCGCCTCGTCGGTGGCGAGGATCGGGACGTAGGCGGTCACGACCTCACGCGGTCCGTCGGTGACGCACCGTGCGCTCTAGGCGCCACGCGCGAGTGCTGGTATCGTTCCGCATTGGCCGGCGCGTGACGCGCGCCGCGGCACTCTTCTTTCGGCTTCCGAGCTGGACCATGCCCGCCGTCGTGCCCCGCAGCGTCAGCCCGGACCCGTGTCCGGATCTCAGCCCGGACGCGTTGCTCGTTCCGCTCGCGCCGTACGAGGCGTACGCCGCGGACCTCGGGCGCCTCGGTGGCTGCGCCCCGCTCGGCCCGGCCGACGATGCCTGGCTCCTGCTCGCCCACGCCCTCGCGCGCGCGGCCACGCTGCCCCGCGCCGAACGTGCCCCCGTCTGCGTCGGCGGGGCGCGCACGGCGCTGGCGAGCCTGCCCACGGGTACGCCCGACGGGGTCGATGACCGCGCGCGCGTCGCGACCGCGGCGGAGGCAGCCGACGCGCTGCTCGCCCTGGCCGCCGGGCTGACCGCATGCGGGCCAACGACGGACGCCACGACGATGCGCGCGCCAGTGGCGGCGCTCCAGGCGATGATCGCCCAACAGGAGCAGGCCGGGGCCTTCTTCCTGGCGTTCAGTACGCTCGCCACGGTGCGGCAGGCGTTCCGGCCCCTGCTCGACGCACGCACGCGCGGGCTGCTGCTCGCGCAGCAGGGGCGCGTGGCGCGGCAACTTGGGGCGCTCGCCGCAGCGGCGGCGCTGTACCGCGCCGCCAACCGCGCCGCGCGCACCGCCGACGCGCCCGACGTCGCCGCCAACGCCTGCCTCGGTGCCGGCGTCCTCGCGAGCATGCGCGGCAACTACCCCGACGCGCGGATCTACTTTCGCCGTGCGCTGCGGTACGCGACGCGCGCCGGCTCGGCGTTTCACGAGCGCGCCAGTCACCACGGACTGCTCCACGCGGCGTTCGCCGCCAACGACATCGACACGGCGCTGGCCCACGGGTGGGCCGCCCTGCGCGGGCTCCCCGACGACGCGTCGGACGAACGCGCGGAGGCGCTGCTCAACCTCGGCGAGGTCGGGCGCCAGGCGCAGGAGTATCGGGCTGCCCTCGGTGCCTGCCTGCGGGCGCTCGAGCTGACCAGTCTGCCGCGGCTTCGGCTGCCCGCGTTGGGCACCGCGGCGCGGGCCGCCGCGGCCCTCGGCGAACGGCGCCTGCTCGATTTTCTCGCGCGGGACATCGAGCACCAGGTGGCGCACTCGGGGCAGCCGTGGGAGAATGCGCGCGCGCTGGTCGAGTTCGCCGAGGCGTTCGACGGGATCCGCAACGACCTCGCGCTGCAGTACGCCGCCCGCGCCCACACCCTGAGCGTGGCGGGGGCGTTCCACGAGGTGACGGCGCGCGCGGAGGCGGTCATCTCCGCCCGCGACCTGACCCCGGCCGGCGGGACCGGCGCCGACGCGGCCGGCCTGCGTCGGCGATCGCCGCGGGCGCGCGCGGTCCTGCGGTCGCTCGAGGCGCTGTCGCCCCCGCACCGGGACGAGGAGCTGGCCACGTGCTGACCGCCGCGGAAGACTCATCCGTCGCTCGCCTGATCGGGGGCACAATGAGCCACGAGCCGGTTCGGCGTTGCCGTGCGCGCGCGATCAGCCGCTCAGAACCAGGGCACCGAGCCGCCGGAGGACGACGCCTGGAACCAGGGCACCGACCCGCCCGAGTTGGCGGCGAGCGCGGAGTCTTTCTTCGCCGCGCTGGCGCTGACCCGGGACGCCGGCGACGTCGGCGCGAGGGGGTCGTTGCTGCAGGCGGCGAGCATGGGCGCGACCACGACGGCGGCGACGGCAGAGATCCGAACCACACGGGCGACGGGCGAAACGCGCATCGAAAGCTCCTGAAGGAAGGGGCTGAAAGGATGCTACGCCTGATGTCGGCGGATACACACGCTGGGGAAACCCGTCACACACGGCGTCACGTGCTGGGGGCGTCTCCGTGATGCCGCTCACATACCTGCCGGTGCGACACGAAGCCCCCGTGGCGATCGCGCTCGTTCGCGAGCGGACCGCGGCCGCGCGCCTGGCCGAGGCGCTCCGGCCACGCGCGCCCGGCCAGGCCGGGGCCGCGTTGCGCGTCGTGTCGCGCGTCGCGGAGCTCCGGGATGCGCTCGCTGCACGCCCGTACGCCCTCGTCATCGTCGAGCCGCGCGACGCCGACGGCGCGCCCACCGAGGAGGCGGTCCGCGCGCTTCGTGCGCGTCATCCCGACGTGCCCGTCGTCGGCCACGTCGCCGCCCAGCCGGGCATGTCGCCCGACGTGCTCGCCCTCGCCCGCGCCGGCGTCCACGAGCTCGTCGTCGCCGGGATCGACGACGTCGGGGTCACCCTGCGCGCCATCCTCACCCGCGCGTCCCGACGGTCGACGGCCGAGCGCGTGCTCGCCGACGTGATGCCGCTCGTGCCGCTCGCGGCCCTCCCGGTTCTGCGCTACTGCCTGGAGCACACGACGCAGGCGCCCGACGTACCCGCCCTCGCGCGCGCCCTCGGCGTCAGCCGTCAGACGCTCGCGACGCGGCTCCGGCAGGCCGGGCTTCCGGGCCCGCGGGCGCTCTCGGCGTGGTGCCGGCTCCTCCTCGCGGCCGAGTTACTCGCCGGCGAGGGTCGCCCGGTGGACGAGGTCGCGCTGACGCTCGACTTCGCGTCGGCCAACGCGTTCCGGAATCTGCTCCGCCGCTACGCCGACCTCGGCCCGTCCGACGTGCGTCGCGACCGCGGTGCGAGCTTGCGCGCGGCCTTCCACGATGCGCTCACCGGACGCCGCACGTGCCCCGTGGAGACGACGCCGGTCCACGCCGGGGTCGGCGCGCGCGACGACGACCTCGTGCCGTCCTGACCCGCCGCCGCGAGGTGACGGGTCAGCTCGCGGCCCGCGCCGCGAGCGACGCGGCGACGTGGCCCAGCAGCTCGGCCGACCCAAACGGCTTGGCCAGCACCGGGACGTCGCCCAACTCGCCGGAGCCGTCCGTGCGCGGCGTTAGGCCGATGCCGTCGGCCGTCGCTCCGCGGACCGACGGCTCCTCGGCAAACCCGGTCATCAGCACGACGGGAAGTTCGGGCCGCTCGGCGCGCACGGCGCGGGCGAGCGCGTCGCCCCGAAGGTGCGGCATGCGCAGATCGGCGACGAGCACGTCGACTTCGCGCGCGCGCGCGTGCCAGAGCGCGAGCGCGCTACGCCCGTCCCCCGCCTCGAGTACCTGGTAGCCAGCCCCGCGGAGGATGCGGCTCGTCGCGCGCCGCACCGCGTGGTCGTCCTCGGCCAGCAGCACGGTCGGCCCGCTCATCTCGCGCGGGCCGGAGGCGCGGCCGTCCTCGCCGCGGATCGGCGTCACCGCGGCCGTCGAGAACGGCGGCGTCGTGGATGGGCGGGCAGGCAGGACGGCCTGCGCACCTTCCTCCGTCGTGGGCAGCGCCGCGACCTCGATCGCCGGCAGGTAGACCGTGAACGTGCTGCCGAACCCCGGTTCGCTGTCGACGTGAATGCCGCCGCCCGACTGCCGCACGATCCCCCACGTCGCCGCGAGTCCGAGCCCGGCGCCGCGGTCGACCGTCTTCGTCGTGAAGAACGGTTCGAAGATGCGCGCGCGCGTCGCGGCATCCATTCCGATCCCGGTGTCGTGCACCACGAGGCAGGAGTAGCGCCCGGGCCGCGGCACGCCGAACCGCGTGACGTCGTCCGCGGCCACGTCGGCCAGACACGTCGAAACGGTGAGCGTGCCGGCCGGCGGATCGGTCGGGGTGCGCTCTGCGGCGTCGCGGTGCACCTGCGCGTCAGCGATCGCGTCGCGTGCATTGAGCACGAGGCTGACGAGCACCTGCTCCACGTGCGGCCGGTCGGCGCGCACGTGCGGCACCTCGGACGCGGGGCGGACGACGATGCGGGCCGTGTCGCCGACGAGCACGCGCACGAGCGCGAGCGTCTCGCGCACGACGGCGTTCAGGTCGAGCGCCTCGGGCGCGAGGCGCTGTCGGCGTCCGAAGGCGAGCAGCTGACGAACCAGTTCCGACGCGCGTTCGACCGCGCGGTCGACCTCCCCCAGGTCGGAGAGCGCGACCGACACGTCGGCCGGTCGCCCGCTCAGCGCGTCGCGCGCGAGTTCGACGTTGGCGCGGATGACGGCAAGGATGTTGTTGAAGTCGTGCGCGACCCCTCCCGCGAGCAGGCCGAGCGCCTCGAGCCGCATCGCCGTCGCGGCATGCGGATCGTCCGCCGGCGCATCACCGAGCGGTGATGTGCCGACCGGGGGGGAGGGCGGGGCGCTCGCACGTGCGGGGGCTGGATCGGCCGCCGGCGTGCGTGGAAGCTCGTGAGATGGGGGCATGGCGTCGGGACGGCACAGCGAACCGAGCGACGGAGATGTCGTCACCGGCGGTGCGGCACGAGCGTGATGCAAACGCGGTGCACGGCCAACCGCCTGACGAGCACCGGACTTCTACCAGAGGGAAACGCGCCGGGCGTGCCGCCGCCCGCACCATGGCGGATGCCGCCGAGCGTTGCGCACACTCAACAAAGCGTGCGGCTGCCGTTGCGTCGACGCCCCGGCTCCATGATCGTTGAGCCGTGCCGACCCTGCCACGCCTGACGCGCCACCCGGCTTCGATGCGCGGCGCGTGGACGGGGATCGTGGCGTCGATCGCCGCGGCGGTCGGCGTGTCCGCGACCGGGCTCGCGTGCGGACGCGCGCCGGTCGGCCATCGGAGCGCGACGGGCGGCGGCACCGTCGTCATCGCGACGGCGGGCGATGCGGAGTCGCTCGTCCCGCCGCTGGTGTCGGGGGTCACGGCCGACCAGGTCGCGGACCTCGTCTTCGAGCCGCTCGCGGAGATCGGCCCGGCGCTCAACACGGTCGGCGACGCGGGCTTCCGTCCCCGCCTCGCGCGCACGTGGCGATGGGCCGCGGACTCGCTCAGCATCGCGTTCGCGCTCGATCCGCGCGCCCGCTTCCACGACGGCACGCCAGTGCGAGCCGCGGACGTCCGCTTCACGTTTCAGCTCTACCGCGACCCGGCGACGGGGTCACCGCTCGCGGCCGACCTGGCGGACATCGACTCGGTGACCGCCCGCGACTCGCTCACCGCGGTGTTCTGGTTCCGGCGGCGTTCGCCCGACCAGTTCTACGCGGCCGTGTACCCGCTGCGCATTCTCCCCGCCGCGCGGCTGCGCGGAATCGCGCCCGCGGCGCTCGGCCAGTCCGCATTCGCCCGCGCGCCGGTGGGGAGCGGGCCGTTTCGCTTTGCGGCGCGCACGCCGGGAAGTCAGATCGAGGTCGTTGCCGACACCAACTACCACCTCGGGCGGCCGCTGCTCGACCGGGTCGTGTGGAGCGTGACCCCCGACCCGGCCGCCGCCGTGGCGCGCATGCTCACCGGCGACGCCGACGTGTACGAGGCGATCCGCCCCGAGCAGATTGGCGCGATGGCGCACCGGCCCACCCTCCGCACCCTCACCTACCCGGGGCTGTACGAGGGGTACCTGCGATTCAACCTGCGCGATCCCGATGCGCCGAATCCCGGCACGATCGGCGCTCCCGCGCATCCGTTGTTCGGCGACCGCGCGCTTCGGCGCGCGCTGGCGACCGCGCTCGACCGCCGAACGATGGTGCGCAACGTGTTCGACACGCTCGCCGTCGTCTCGCTCGGTCCGTTCACCCATGTCCTCCCCACCGCGGACACCACGGTCGTGCAGCCGGTCTACGATCCCGCTGCCGCCGCGCGCGCGCTCGACGCGCTCGGCTGGCGCGCGCGCGGGCCGGACGGCGTGCGGGTGCGCGCCGGGCGCCGACTGAGCTTCACGCTGATCGCGCCCGTGTCGAGCCAGACGCGCATGCGCTACGCCGTGCTCATTCAGGAGCAGCTGCGCCGCGTGGGGGTGGAAGTGCACGTGGAAACGCTGGAGTTCGTCGCCTACCTCACCCGGTTGCGCGAGCGGCGGTTCGACGCCGCCGTGGACGGGCGGTTGCTCGCCCCGAGCGCGCGCGACCTGTGGGGGATGTGGACGACGGCCGCGGCCAACGCGCCCGGTGGCAACAACACCAGCGGGTATGCCAACCCCGCATTCGATGCGGCGCTCGACCGCGCGCTGGCCGCGCCGACGCGAACGGCGGCCGCGCCATGGTTTCACCGCGCCTACCAAACGATCGTCGACGACGCCCCGGTCGTGTGGCTGTTCGAGCCGCGCTCGACGCTCACCGTGGAGCGCCGGCTGCGGCTGGTCGAGGTGCGCCCGGACGCGTGGTGGGCGGGGATGGCACGCTGGTCCGTCGCGCCCGACCAGGCAGTCGCGCGGGATCGGGTCGGCCGCCACGAACCGTCGCCGGGCCGACCATGAGGTCCGCGGCGCGGTCGGTTCTCGTGGCGATCGCAACCTGCCCGCGTCTCGCGCGTGGCCCGATGTGGGCACCCGGGAATGTGTCGCGATGCTGCTACGCTGGCGCGACACTCTGATGCACCCCGTTCGCCTCACGCATGACGCGATCGTCACGTTTGGCGACACTGTGCCGTGAATTCTGCACTACAACGTTTGTGCTAAGTCTTGGGGCAGCCGTATGATCGCGCGCCGGCTGGGGAACGAGCGTCCGCCGTTGCGCTCCGGTCTCGCTCACCTTCCCTGGGGCCGGCGGCGCGACACTCACCGGCAACGGATCGGTCGTCAACGGCGACAATTCGGGGGCCGTCGCGCACTCGGGCAGCCAGTACTATCTGGTGATCACCGGGGCGACCGGGAACGAGTTCCAGATCAACTTCGCGAACCCGATCGCCGCGTTCGGCTTCTTCGGATCCGACATCGGAGACGCGGGGTCGAACCTGCTGCTGCGCTTCGGGCGGGCGGACGGGACGACGTATACGACGCAGGTGCCGTACGACTACAACACGCAGCCGCTCGCCAATGGCAACCTGCTGTTCTACGGCCTCATCGACACGCTGCACCCATTCACGTCGGTTCAGTTCGTCAGCACGTCGGTCGGCGACTACTTCGGCTTCGACGACGTGACGATCGGCGCGCCGGGGCAGGTCGTGAACCCGCCGGGCGTGGTGCCCGAGCCGGCGACCGTGGCACTCGTCGGGGCCGGCGTCGCGGTGCTCGGCGCTGCGGCGCGGCGCCGCCGCACGGCGTGACCTTCGTCCGCCGCGGGCGGGCCCTCACCCGCCCGCGGCCACTCCCTCCAACGCTTCCCAGCGTGCCGTGAGCGCCTCGACCGCCGCGTCGAGCGCCGCGAGCCGCGTCTTGGCCTCGCCGGCGGCGGCGCCGTCGCGCAGCAGTGCGGGGTCGGCGAGCGCCGCGTACAGCGCGTCGCGCTCGCGCTCTTTCGCGTCGATCGCGTCGGGCAGCCCGGCCAGCTCGCGCTGCTCGGCGAACGTCAGGCGGCGGGGACGTTCGGCCCTCGCCGCGACCTTGGTCGGCGCGGAGGGCACCGGGGTCTTCGCGGGGACCTTCGCGGGAACCTTCGCGGGCACCGCACTTCCGTTAGGCGCGGCGCCCGTGGGGCGCTGGCGCAACCAGTCGGTGTAGCCGCCGGCGTACTCGCCCACGCGGCCGCCCCCCTCCAGCACGAGCGTGCTCGTCACCACGTGGTCGAGGAACTCGCGGTCGTGGCTGACGAGCAACAGCGTGCCCCCGTAGTCCGCGAGCAACCCCTCGAGCAGGTCCAGCGTCTCGACGTCGAGGTCGTTGGTCGGCTCGTCGAGCACGAGCAGGTTGAACGCGCGTGTGAACAGCCGGGCGAGCAGCAGGCGATTGCGCTCCCCACCAGAGAGCGCGCGGACGGGGGTGCGTGCCCGGTCGGGCCCAAAGAGGAAATCCTGCAGATACCCGTGCACGTGCCGGCGTTCACCCCCGACGGTCACCCACTCTCCCCCGTCCGCGATGCTGTCGAACACCGTGCGGTCAGGGTCGAGCTGCTCGCGCAGCTGGTCGAAGTAGACGAGCTCGAGGTTAGTCCCGAGCCGCACGGTGCCGGCGTCGGGCGCCAGCTCGCCTAACAGCAGGCGGAGCAGCGTCGTCTTCCCCGACCCGTTGGGCCCGATGATGCCGATGCGGTCGCCGCGATTGATCGTCGTGCTGAGATCGCGCACGATCGGCCGGTCGTCGCGGGAGAACCAGACCGCGCGCGCCTCGATCACCCGCCGTCCCGAGCGCTCGGCTTCCTGCACCTGCAGTGCGGCTGCCCCGACGCGCTCGCGGCGTGCGGCACGCTCGCGGCGCATCGTCTCCAGCGCGCGCACGCGTCCCTCGTTGCGCGTGCGGCGCGCGGTGATGCTCGTCCCGACCCAGCGCTCCTCCTGCGCCAGCTTGCGGTCGAACTCTGCGCGCTCGCGCGTCTCTGCGGCCAGCGAGGCCTCCTTGCGCTCGAGATAGGTGTCGTAGTCGGCGCCCCAGTCGGCCAGCCGCCCGCGGTCGAGCTCGACGATGCGCGTCGCGACGCGGCGCAGGAACGCGCGATCGTGCGTGATGAACAGGATCGCCGTGCCGCGCTCCGCCGAGAGGTCGACGAGGAACTGCTCCATCCACGCGATCGCGTCGACGTCGAGATGGTTGGTCGGCTCGTCGAGCAGCAGCACGTCGGGCTCGCGCACGAGCGCGCGCGCGAGCAGCGTCTGCCGCTTGCGCCCCCCGCTCAGGCTCGCGAACTCGGCGTCCGCGTCGAGCGCGAGGTGCTGCAGCACGGTATCGACGCGCGTCTGCACCTGCCACGCGCCCGCGGCGTCGAGCGCGCCGTGCAGGCGGTCGAGCTCGCGCAGCGCCGCCTCACCAGCATCGCCCACACCCGACAGCGTCGCGAGCCGGTGACTCGCCGCGTGGTAGCGTGCGAGCAGGCGCCCCGTCTCGCCGAGCCCCGCGGCGACGACGTCGTAGACCGAACCCGCGACGCCGGCCGGGATTTCCTGCTCCAGCCGTGCGACGGTCACGCCCGTCTGACGCACGACCTCGCCTGCGTCCGGCGCCTGCGTGCCATCCAGCAGCTTCATCAGCGTGCTCTTGCCCGTGCCGTTGCGGCCGAGAAGGCAGACATGCTCGCCACGCGTGAGGGCGAGCGTGGCGCCGTCGAGGACGGGCGGGCCGCCGAAGGCGAGGGTGACGTCCTGCAGACCGACGAGGGTGCCGGTGGCGGTGGTGCCCGGCGAGGCCATGGCGTGGGGTTCGCGTGGGGTGGCGCGGTGATCGGACCCTGAATCTACCCGCGCCCTCTTCCCCGTTCCCTGTGCACTACACCACGCTCGGCCACACCGGCCTCACGATCTCGCGCCTCTGCCTGGGGTGCATGAGCTACGGCTCGCCCCAGTGGCGCCCGTGGGTGCTCGACGACGCCGCCGCGCGCCCGTTCTTTCAGCGCGCGATCGAGGCCGGGATCAACTTCTTCGACACCGCCGACATGTACTCGGTGGGAGCGAGCGAGGAGGTCACGGGGCGCGCGCTCCGCGAGCTGGCGCCGCGCGACGAGATCGTGATCGCGACGAAGGTCTACAACCCGATGGGCCCGGGGCCCAACATGAAGGGGCTCGGCCGCAAGCACGTGCTGCAGGCGTGCGAGGCGAGCCTCAAGCGGTTAGGCATCGAGACGATCGACCTGTACCAGATCCACCGCTTCGACCCGGGCGTGCCGATCGACGAGACGCTCGAGGCGCTCAACGACCTCGTGCGGTCGGGAAAGGTGCGCTACATCGGCGCGAGTTCGGGCCCGGCGTGGCGGATGGCGCAGGCGCTGTCGACGAGCGAACGGCGCGGGTGGGCGCGGTTCGTGTCGATGCAGAACCACTACAACCTCGTGTATCGCGAGGAGGAGCGCGAGATGGTGCCGCTCTGCGTCGAGGAGGGGGTCGGGATGATCCCGTGGTCGCCGCTCGCGCGCGGGCTGCTGGCGCGGCCGCGGCCGGAGGATTCGCGCTTCACGGGTGGCGGGACGACGCGCGCGGGCAGCGATCCGTACGCCGAGGGGCTGTACGACGCGCCGGCGGACTTCGACGTGGTGGACGCGGTCGAGCGCGTGGCGAAGGCGCGCGGGATCGGGATGAGCGCGGTGGCGCTGGCGTGGCTGTTAGGCCGGCCGGGCGTGGCGGCGCCGATCGTCGGGGCGACGAAGCTCGCGCACCTGGACGCCGCGCTCGCCGCGCTGGACGTGCAGCTGACGGCCGAGGAGGTGGCGGCGCTCGAGGCGCCGTACGTGCCGCACGCGGTGCGGGGGTTCTGACGCGCGTCTGCCGTCCCGACGGCGGCACGCGTCCACGCACTCGGGCGCTTGTCCGCCGCCGTACGTACAGCCATGTTACGCGCAGCGTACAGCCCCTCGCATCGCCCCTCCCACCCACGTGTCGCGAGGCCGCCTCGCACGGCGCCGCGCCCCGCGCGCGAGACCGGCCAGCACCAGCCCGCCCTCCGCGGCCGCAAGCACATGCGGCTCGA
>DASWUT010000960.1:0-2690 GCA_036401455.1 Gemmatirosa sp.
CGAGGCGGTCGAGCGTCTCGCGGCTACGCATGCCGGGCGGCACCACGCGCGCGAGGAACGCGGCGGCGGGCGCACGCGCCGCGCCGACCTCCGCGTCACCGAGATCGTCGGCGCCGAGCACGAGCAGCGCACTGGCCGCGCGGCGCTGCGCCAGGCGCGCGAGCACCGTGCGACGCCCGCTCTGGGCGACCCACGCCGCCGCCGCCGCGGCGAGCGCGAACACCGCGACCGTGAGATACAGCGCCGCGAGCCACCAGGGCGCGACGTGGGGAGCGGGGGCGTTCACGTCAGAGCTCCACGTCGCCGAGCTTGCGCATCACGAGATAGCCGCCCACGGAGAGCACGGCCGACGTGATGAGCAGCAGACGCCCAAAGGGGGTGGTGATCAGCGGCTGCATGTAGGGCCGGTTGAGCACGAACAGCACGGCGAACAGCGACACCGGGAGTAGCGCGAGCACGATCGCGCTCATGCGCGGCTCGGCGGTGAGCGCGGCGACGCGTCCGCGGAATGCGGCGCGGTCGCGGACGAGCGCGGCGAGGTCGGCGAGCAGCTCGGCCAGGTTGCCGCCCGTCTCGCGCTGCACGAGCACCGCGGTGACGAACATCCGCATGTCCGCCGTCCCCACGCGGTCGGCCATCGCGGCGAGCGCCGGGCGTGCCTCGACGCCGAGCCGCTGCTCGTCGCGGACGCGTGCGAGCTCGGGGCCTAACGGTGTGGGCACCTCGCCCGCAGCGAACTCGAGCGCCGCGGGAAACGAGTACCCCGCCTTGAGCGAGTTCACGATCGCGTCGAGCGCCTCGGGAAGCTGCGCCTCGAAGCTCGCCACACGCGTCTTCGTCAGGCGCCACACGAGCATCCACGGGGCGAACCCCGCGACGGCGGCGAGCGACACCGCGCCGGCGGCGCCAGCCACGTAATCCCCGAGCACGAGCCCCGCTGCCGCAGCCGCGGCCGTCGCGAGCACGAATTCGCCGACCGTGTGCTCGACCCCGGCACGGCGGAGCGCGTCGGCGATGCGCGCCGTCCCGGTCCAGCGCTCGAGCAAACGCTCGAGCAACGCGAAGCCGCTCAGACGGTCGGCCCCGCGTAGCAAGCGGACCGATCCCTCGTCCGTCCCGGCGCCCGGCAGCGGCGCCGCGAGCCGCACGCGCACGGCACGCACCGCCGCAAGCCGCTTGCGGTCCACGAAGAGGGCGCTGCCGGCGACCAGGCCGAGCGTGCCGAGGAACACCATCGCCAGCGTGAGGAACAGCATCGGGCTACCGCCTCACGTCACGTCGAACAGGTAGCCGGGCAGGTCCGCCCCGGCCGCCTTGAGCTTCTCGGCGAACATCGGCCGGACGCCGGTCGCCTCGAACTTGCCTAACACCTTCCCTTCCGGGCTCAGCCCCATGCGCCGGAAGCGGAAGATCTCCTGCGCAGAGATCATCTCACCCTCCATGCCGGTGACCTCGGTGACGCTCATGACGCGACGCGTCCCGTCGGCCTGGCGCGACACCTGGACGATCACGTTGACCGCGGCCGCGATCTGCTCGCGCACCGCGCGCGTGGGCAGGTTCGTCCCCGAGAACAGGACCATCGTTTCGAGACGCGAGATCGCGTCGCGGGGCGTGTTGGCGTGCACGGTCGTCATCGATCCCTCGTGGCCCGTATTCATCGCCTGCAGCATGTCGATTGCCTCGCCCGAGCGCGTTTCACCGACGATGATGCGGTCGGGGCGCATGCGGAGTGCGTTCTTCACGAGGTCGCGCGCATTCACCTCGCCCCTTCCCTCGCTGTTGGGCGGCCGCGTTTCGAGACGCACCACGTGCGCCTGCTGCAGCCGCAGTTCGGCCGCGTCCTCGATCGTCACCACGCGCTGATCGTCGGGGATGAACGACGACAGCGCGTTGAGCAGCGTCGTCTTTCCCGAGCCGGTACCGCCCGAAACGAGCACGTTGAGCCGCGCCCGCACGCACGACGCGAGCACGAACAACATGTTGTTGGTGAACGCGCCGAAGCCGACGAGCTGCTCGGCCGTGATGGACGCACCGAAGCGGCGGATCGAGAGTACCGGGCCGTCGATCGCGAGCGGCGGGATCACCGCGTTCACGCGCGACCCGTCGGGGAGCCGCGCGTCGACCATCGGGCTCGACTCGTCGACGCGGCGGCCGACGCGGCTCACGATGCGATCGATCACCGCCATGAGGTGCGCATCGTCGCGGAACCGCGTCGGGACCCGGCTCAGCTTGCCCGCCTTTTCGACCCAGATGTCCTTCGCCCCGTTGATGAGGATGTCGCTCACTTTGGGGTCGCGGAAGAGCGGCTCGATCGGACCGAGTCCCAACACCTCGTGAACGACCTGCTCGACGATCGACTCGCGCTCGGCCGTCGAGAGCGGCGTGCTCTCGGCGCGCAGGAAGTCGGCGACACCGCGCCGAACCTGCTCGGCGAGCAGGTGCTCGTCCTGCAGCTTCTCGAGCGCCTTGAGGTCCAGTCGGTCGACGAGACGACGGTGCAGCTCGGCCTTCAGCTGCTCGACCGCGCTCGGCGCGTCGGCCTGGACACGGCGCGCTTCGGCGGCGAGCGCCTCGACGCGCAGCGCGCCCTGGCCGCGGGCGTGCGGCGATGCCTCGGGCTCGGCGGCCGGTTCGGGGGTTGGCGGAGGCGGCGCGGGGTGCGCCGGGGCCGCCGCGTCGGGCGCTGCCGT